>DCFT01000053.1 GCA_002319885.1 Bacteroidales bacterium UBA1797 | reverse complement strand
CCGACAGCTATTATATTGTGGCTATCATGAGCTATTGAACTTGCAAACGCACCTTTTTTCAGACCAAATCCTTTAATAAAACCAATTGCAGGTGGCAAATTTTTATATCTGTCTTTAACAACGATTTTTAAAATATCAGTCTGAACATCTGCGTTCACATATTCTGATGAGCCCGGCGGGATTTTTGTGCTGCCTGTTAAGAGTTCCCCTTCTTCAGCAACAATAATTCTTATTTCAGAAAATTCATTTTTAACTTCAATATCCGCTCTTTTAACCGGTCTGCAATTAAAATTATTTAATCCTGCCGGAGCATTGTATTTAAAATTAATTACCCCTTTTTCAAAGACCTTTATGCCTTTTATCCATGTTCCCAGAACATTCATATCCTTAGGACTGTCAACCAAAATAAAATCTGCATAATCACCCTGGCGTAGAAGGCCGGCATTCATATTATAATGTTCCGATGGATTAATGGTAGCACTTCTAATTACATCAAAAAGATCATATCCTTCTGAAATCAGTCTTGAAATTAATTTATTAATATGTCTCTCCCTAAGCATCTCCGGATGCAGGTCATCGGTACACAGCATTACTTTATCCGCATCGGTCCTGAACAGATCTTTCAATGCATTAAGATTTTTCGCTGCACTGCCTTCACGTATCAGAATCTTCATACCGTAAGAAATTTTTTCTTTCGCTTCAGCCAGCGTGCTGCACTCATGATCAGTAGATATCCCGGCAGCAATATATCTTTTTAACATTTCACCTGTTAATCCCGGAGCATGTCCGTCAATTTTTTTATTAAGGATTTTCGCGTAACCAAGTTTCTTAATAACTTCCTTATCTTCAGAAATAACCCCCGGGAAATTCATCATTTCCGATAAATAATTAATTTCACGTCTCTCAAGCAATGTTCTTACCTGACTTGAATCCAGAACAGCACCATTTGTTTCAAAAGAGGTAGCCGGCACACAAGACGGAGCTCCAAAGAAAAAATTAAGAGGAACTTTTTCTGCGTCATTTATCATAAATTCAACCCCGTCAATACCAAGAACATTTGCAATTTCATGTGGATCTGAAACGACACCACACGTACCATGTTTCACAGCAGTCATTGAAAACGCTCCCGGAGTGACCATTGAACTCTCAATATGAATATGAGCATCGATTAATCCTGGCATTATGTATATCTCCGGAGAAGAATCTATTTTTTCAATGCTTTCTATCAGACTTCCATTCAAACTTATAACTGCCGGATAAATATCCCTTTTATGAATATCTACCAACCGCCCTGCGATTTTCATAAATAATATTTTATATTTTTAAAATTGTTCCACGTGGAACAATTTATCTTCCAAGATACATTAAAAGTATATTAACATCTGAAGGAGAGACGCCGCTGATCCTTCCCGCCTGACCTATATTTGATGGTTTGATCCTGCTAAGTTTTTGTCTTCCTTCTGTAGAAATTGAAACCAGTTCATTAAAGTTTATATCTTCAGGAATTCTTAATTTCTCGAGTCTTTTAATTTTATCAGCGATTATTTTCTCCCTCTGAATATATCCTTCATACTTAATCTTTATTTCCGCCGATTCAGCAATTTCATTAAATCTCTCTGATTTAACAGCCGTAAGATTATCTCCTCCTTCAATATTTTTTAAAAGCGCCCTTATTTCTATCTGTGGTCTTGAAGCAATAGTAATTGCTTTAACCTTCTGCGAAATCGTATTTGTCCCTGATTCTTCAAGAAAATCGTTTATTTCATCAGGACTAACACTAATCTCCGACAGAAAATTAATTACTTCATTTATCATCGCTTCTTTTTCTTCCAGATGTCTGACCCTATCATATGTCACCGTTCCTATTTCAAACCCTTTCCTTGTTAATCTCTCATCTGCATTATCCTGACGTAAAAGAATTCTGTATTCAGCCCTTGAAGTAAACATCCGGTATGGTTCATCAACTCCTTTTGTTACCAGGTCATCAATAAGTACACTTATGTATGACTCTTCCCTTCCTAAAATAAAAGGTTCGAGATTTCTAATTTTTAACACTGAATTGATTCCTGCCATTAACCCTTGTGCAGCAGCTTCTTCATACCCGGTAGTTCCATTAATCTGTCCGGCAAAATATAGGTTACTTACAGTTTTCGTTTCCAGAGTGTGCTTCAGCTGTGTCGGTTGAAAAAAATCATATTCTATAGCATAACCCGGTCTGAACATTTCCACTTTTTCCAAACCTTTAACTTTTCGTAAAGCTTTAAGCTGAACTTCTAACGGAAGACTGCTGGAAAACCCATTAATATAATATTCTACAGTATCCTCTCCTTCCGGTTCAATAAATAATTGGTGAGAATTTTTTTCCTTAAAGGTGACTACTTTTGTCTCGATACTCGGGCAGTATCTCGGACCACGTCCTTTAATCCTTCCTGTAAACAATGGACTTGAAGAAAATCCTTTTCGCAATTCTTCATGTACATCTTCATTTGTATGAGTAATGAAACAACTTTTTTGCTTCATTGCACTCCTTTCATCTATTATATATGAAAATGTTCTGCCTTCCTCATCACCTTTCTGTTCAGTCATTAAGCTGAAATCAATAGTTCTTCCGTCAACTCTGGCGCTGGTTCCGGTTTTCATTCTCTCTACAGAAAATCCTATTTTTTCTAGCTGCTCACTTAAACCCTGAGAACTCTGATCGCCTGATCTTCCTCCTTTAATTTTTGTTAAGCCTACATGCATCAAACCATTCAGAAAAGTCCCATTAGTAAGAATAATAGCTGAACCAATAAATCTGGTCCCGAAAGCTGTTTCAACACCAATAACTTCCATTCCATTTAACAATAGTAAAGTTGCCTGCTCCTGCCATATTGAAAGATTTGCATTTCTTTCAAGCACTTTTCTCCATTCTGACGTAAATTTTTGTCTGTCACATTGTGCACGGGGGCTCCACATTGCAGGTCCTTTTGATTTGTTTAGCATCCTGAATTGAATCATACTTCTGTCGGTAACAATTCCACTCATCCCGCCCAATGCATCAATTTCTCTAACTATCTGTCCCTTTGCAATGCCCCCCATAGCCGGATTACACGACATCTGTGCAAGCTTTGTCATGTCCATGGTAATAAGCAGTGTTTTTGCTCCCATTGTTGCTGCAACATGCGCCGCTTCACATCCTGCATGGCCTCCCCCAACTACAATCACATCATATTTAAAATCCATCACTTTATTTCTTACTTGATTCAATCCAAAAATCTTCCATTCGTCTCATTTCTTTCTTTTCAGCCTCATTTGAATCATCATATCCTACAAGATGCAATACTCCATGAATTAAAACTCTAAGCATTTCCTTTTTTAAACTAACATTATAGTTTATAGCATTTTCTCTTACTCTGTCCAGACTTATATAAACTTCACCATTTACAGTATTATCATCATTATAATTAAATGTAATAACATCAGTATAGAAATCATGTTCAAGAAACTCAACATTTATTATTTTCAGATTTACATCATTTGTAATAATAAAATTAAGGTCACCAGGAACCATATTTTCGTTTCCAATGACCTTTCTGACAATTTTCTCAGCTTCTCTCCATCCTTTGATCCTGAAGCTGGTTTCATCATAAAATATTCTAATACTCAAGACAATATATTCTTAAAAGTCATAGTTACAGAATTGCCTTTTTTAGTATATTCAATTTTATCTGCAAGATGTGACATCAGATATATTCCTCTTCCATTCAAAGCTTCAATATTTTCCGGCGTAGTTGGATCCGGTACTGTTTCGGGTCTGAAACCCGGACCCTCATCAGTTACTGAGATTAATAATTCATTTTTCTCCAGACGCAGCTCAATATCTACCATCTTCGCGGGATTTGAGCGATTACCATGTAATATTGCATTATTAACAGCCTCCATTGCAGATACTAAAATTTTTCCATAACTCTCCTGTGAAATTCCTACAAGAGCAGTAGTTTCGTCGATTGCCTTTTCAACAATCCTCAAGCTTTCTACATTAGATTCTATCCTGATCTTTTTATACATACCTCTTTAGCTACCCAACATTATACTTAAATATAACATATTTGTTTCAATAATGCGCTATTTTTTTGAAATCCATAATTCCGGATCAAGCTTCTCCTTCTCCTCAAATATCATAAATTTCAAAATAGATTTACTACCATTATCAGTATCGCAAAAAACATTTCCAATTTCTTGCTTTGTATCAACTTTATCACCTGGTTTAACTTTCAAATCTACAACATTCTGATAAACTGTCAGGTATTTTCCATGCCTAATAATTACAGCCATATTAGCTCCTCTGATCGAAAATACATTGGCTACCTCGCCTTTAAAGACACTTCTGACCGCGGTTTTTCCCAAGCTTGTAATTTCAATTCCAATATTATTTTCCGTAACATATTTAAGTACAGGGTGCTTTTGTATTCCAAACATACTTGTTATTATACCTTTTTCAACAGGCCAGGGTAATCTTCCTTTATTCTCAACAAAATTTTCACCAATAATTTTCTGTTCAGGAGTATTATCAGATTTCACTGATCTTCTCCTTTCCTCCTCCATTATCCTTGCGATTTCCTGCTCAATTTTGACAGCAATTCTTTTCTTCTCTTCAAGCTCTTTTTTAAGTTCTTTCTCCTTCCTGCTTAGAGATTTTACCATTTCCTGCTTCTTTTGCTGCTCTGATTGTAAAAGATTTTTTTGCTTTTCTTCCCTGCTTTTCAAATCTGAAATTTTTGAAAGATCATTTTGCAACCTTCCTTTTGTAAACTCAATTTCATCTTTCAAATCGATAATTGTCTCTGATTCTCTCCTTCTGAATTTTGTAATTTGCTGCAGATACTTTAACCTTTTATAACCCTGGTTAAAATCCTTCGCTGAAAGTATATATACAAGCTCCGGATTTTCTTTTTGCAATTTATAGGCATTCACAACTGCTCTCGCATAATCTCTTTTCAAATTTACAAGATCACTTTCCATCATATCAATAGCAAGCGTATTTAAATCAATTCTTTCATTCAGCAGTTGAATTTCATCCCGCATACCTCTTATCACTGATTCACGCAGGTTAAGTTTATTTCCAATTATCTTCACCGCATTCATGCTTTCTTCTTTCTTCTTTGCAGTGGTTTTAAGCATATTATCTACGTAGACAATTTCGTTCAAAGTGGTATTCCTTTTTTCTTCAAGTTCAGATTTAGTCTGGGCAGAAATACTTCCACAAATAATCCAGAGTAAAAGACTTGAAAAAATTAAATATTTCATACCAGTTCAATTAATTCATATCCTTTACCTGGTATAAATTTTATCGATCCATTCCAGGGTAATTCAATTTTAATAACTTTTATATTGATTGTACTATTATATTGATTTTCTTTAAATTGCACCACTTTAGGTATAATAATATTTGCAATATTATGAAAACCTGAATATTTCATTTCTATTCCATTTTTAACAAAATTGTTCATTTGATTCACAGAAATTGCTTTACTTTTTCTGCAATCAATTTCATAGTTTAACATTATACCCTTTTCAACACAATTTACGGTCATTTTATTTCCAACACACTCACGTTGTCTATCTTCACAATTCTTATTTAAAATTATGTCTCCGAAAATCAGGGGTAAAAAATTCTGATCAAGTCCGTATTTCTTTTTTAAATAAAAAGATGAACCATAATACATTTTTTTGTTTATTCTGTCATTAACAAATAATGAATCTTTTGTAATATAAATACGTGCTCCTTCTATTCCGGTTTTACTTTTTAAGCTTATCAGGTATTTATCCGGCTTTTCAAATTTAATAGTTCCTATAAAAGTTTCTTTTCCATTCTCATTTACAAATTGAATTTCAGCTTTCTGAATAAAGAAATTGCTGTTTGTAATATTCAGAAACTTTACATTATCGATTATATTTATACCTATTGGTATATTTTTATTTTCTTCATTTTTAGACGTTAAATGCTGTGTTGCACTACAACCTGCGGTACAAATTCCTGCTAATAATATTATAATTATTTTTTGCAATCTTCTATTTCCTTTAATAATTCAGTCTTTGTGCTATCAAGTTTAAATGAAATAGTCCAGTTTTTAATTGCCTCATCACAATTCTTTTCCTTTTTCAAAATATATCCATAATGTTCATACCACACCGCATCAGGTTTTTCACCACTGTTTATTACAGACTCCATAACCTTAGCCGCTTCCTTTATTTTTCCTCTTTTATATAAAACCCATCCATAAGTATCAAGAAATGTAGTATTACCCTTGTCTTTTTCTATAACTTTCTTTGACAGTTCTTCAGCTTCTTTCAAATCAGTGTTCTGCTCAGCAAGATAGTAGGCATAATTATTCATAACCGTAAGATCCTCACTATCAGCTTTCATTGCTGCTTTAAATGTCTCAAATGAATTTTCATAATCCTTCATCCTGTAATATACATCCGCTCTCATAGTAAGAACCTGAATGACGTATTCTTTATTACCCGCGGCCAGAATTTCAGCTTTCTTCAACTCATCCAACGCTATAGAATACTTACCTTTTTCCAAAGCAGCGTTTGCGTAAAGCATTTTAGCAGTAAATGAAGTATTAAACTTTGTAGCGCATTCTTCTCCTTTTACAAATAGCTTATCATAATCCTTTAACTGTAAATAAACAAAAAGCAGCTTTTCCCACGCATAATAATTTTCCGGATTATTCTTAATTATTTCTTCCAGCCGAAGTGATGCTTCAACCAGTTTATTTTCTTTAATCATCAATTCAGGGCGTAACAAGGGAATAATGTTATCATTTTCATAGTTCGCCTCCAGAATCATAAGTGAAATAGACAATTTTTCTCCCCAATTTTGATAAATATCAGGTATTTCAATAATTTTCCCAATTAATGATATTTTTATTTCTCTTTCAACTTTATTATTTAAAATAATCTTGTTCAGAAGAGAAAACATATCTTCATAATTCTTCACAGAAATCAAAAAGTCGCAAAAAGAAACCTGTATCTGAGGATTATCGGAATTCCTTTCCAACAGGGTATCATACAAATTCATAGCTTTTTGGTCTTCTCCTTTATCCTTGTATATTTCAGCAAGTATACCATTATATTGAATATCATCTGGTTTTGTTTTTAAAAGCATTAATGTTTTTGTTATTGCTTCATCATACCTGGTTTCATCTATTAGATTTCTAATTGAAGATAGTGTTGATGTTTCATTTAATCCGTACTTTTTATCGAATGAATCAAATATCTTATTTGCCATCTCATACTTTTTGTCCTCCGAATACAGATTTCCCAGGTTTAACAGAAGATTTTCCTTTTCAGGAAAATACTTAACTGCTTTTTCATAAATAAATATAGCACTGTCGAGATTTTTTTCCTGATAATATATTCCTGACAACATAGTAAGGTACCATATATTCTGAGGATTTATTGAAATTGCTTTCAGAAGGTATTTCTTTCCATTATTCAGATCTCCGTTTGCAGTGACTATTTGAGCCATTTCATAATATGCCGCATCACTTTTGGGATTAAGATGAATACATTGCTCAAAATATTTAAGCGCATCACCTCCGTTATCCAAAAGCTTTTGCTTTATAGCTTCAACAAAGACATAATTAAAGGAAGCTGTATTATAACTGCTTTTAATATTTCCCTTTTCAGATGAAGGTGCAATCTTTTTATTGCAAGAAGTAAGACTTAAAATAAAAATTGCTAAAATAACACAACAATAACTATATGTTTTCATACTTATTTTTTACCTGTTTTTCCAAACCCGCATATCCCTCTTTCTGTGTCCAAAAGCTTAACTACGTTCTTATATTCATTATTTAGTGAGTAGTAATTACTATTTGGCAAATTTTTTATCCATTTTATATAACGAATTTTTTGTTCCTTAAGTTCACAGGAATAACACAAACTCCGTCCCAGCCCAACCTACATCAGGTCTTTCATATGAATTAAGAACAGTTATTCCTTTCTTTATGGCAATTCTGTTTCCCATTCTTATCTGAGCTTCGTAACCAAAAGGCAATTCTATAAACAAACCTGTTTGAACCTCAGCTCTTTTCATTGTTTTCAATAATATTTCCTTTTCTAAACTTGTTCTTAAATCCACATCCGTTGAAGCATCAGTGGAATAAACAGGTAATTGATGATCCGATTTGATAATTACTTCCATTTTCATCAAAATTACCAAAAAAACATCCTATGTTTTAAACAACAAATATACATCTAATGCCCTTAAATAGGAATTTCAGCAAGTCTTTTGGCCAAAATTATACATTTTGAAAACCAATATTTACTTGTATCGTCCAAAGTTAAATATCTTTGCACTCACAAATACAGAACTTTATTTACTAAATTTTCAGCATATATGAATCTTCATTTAAAAAAAGCTTTAGTTCTTTTTTCTTTAATAAGTTTAATGTCCTGCAAAGCTCCCGGAGGTAATGAGAATACTACTGTTTTATTAAAAACCACCATTGGTGATATTAAAATTAAACTATATGACGGTACTCCTTTTCATCGTGATAATTTCATACGATTAATAAATTCCGGTTTTTATGATGGTATTTCATTTCATCGTATCATTAAAAATTTCATGATACAAGCCGGAGATCCTTCAACACGTTCAGTGCCGATAAAGAACCTTCCGGACTCCATTAAAACATTTACTATTCCCGCCGAATTCAACAATCTCTATTTTCATAAAAAAGGAGCCCTGGCAGCCGCTCGTCAGGGTAATGAGATTAACCCTGAAATGCGCTCTTCCGGCACCCAGTTTTATATTGTAGAGGGAGTTAAATATACTGACGACGAGCTTAATCTTGCCGAACAACAAATAAACAGCAATATCAAGCAAAGTCGTTTTAACAACTTAATAAAGGAAACTGCTGATAGCATGAGGTTATCAGGAAAATCTGCGACTGATGCAGAGATCCAGGATATTGCCTCCATCAAAATGTTTCAATATCTCACAAACTATAAAAATTATAAAATCTCGGATGAACAGCGTAATGTCTACAAAACAATAGGAGGTACTCCAAGGCTTGACGGCACTTACACTGTATTTGGTGAAGTAGTTGAAGGATTAGATATTGTTGATAAGATAGCCGATGTACAAACAGGACCTAATGATAAGCCTGTTGATGACATTAAAATAATTAAGATGAAAATTATTAAGAACTGATTACATAATTAAAACGCGCTTGAATGTTAGAAAAAATTATAGCTCTTATTAAGGAGATTTCCGCTTTTTCAGTAAATAATTCCGAAGAACTTGAATTATTCCGTTTGAAATATTTGAGTAAAAAGGGTCTTATTTCTGAACTTTTTGAAGATTTTAAGAATGTGCCGGTTTCAGACAAAAAGGAAATAGGTCAAAATCTTAATCTCTTAAAACAGAATGCATTAGAAAAATATAATATACTTAAATCCAATCTTTCCAACAGCGAAGAGACGGATTCTGGTTTCGATTTTACAAGGCCTTCGCATTTATATTCTTTAGGTACAAGACATCCTATTTCAATTGTAAGAAACGAACTGATTGACATATTCACCCGTATTGGCTTTGTTGTGTCTGAAGGCCCTGAGATTGAAGATGACGATCATGTTTTTACAAAACTTAATTTTGCACCCGAGCATCCGGCAAGGGATATGCAGGATACTTTTTATATATCCCGGTTATCTACTGAAGACTCCAGTCCTGAGGATATTCTTTTACGTACCCATACATCTTCAGTTCAGGTAAGGGTAATGCAAGGCCAAAAACCTCCTATTCGCACTATTTCACCGGGAAGGGTTTTTCGTAATGAGGCTATATCTGCTCGGGCACATTGCATATTTCATCAGGTTGAAGGTCTTTATATAGATGAAAATGTATCATTCGCCGATCTGAGACAAACTCTGTTATTCTTTGCACGTGAGATGTTCGGAAAAGACACTGAAATACGTTTAAGACCTTCATATTTTCCATTTACCGAACCTTCTGCTGAAATGGATGTCAGCTGTAAGATCTGCGGAGGTAAAGGCTGTAATGTCTGTAAACACACAGGCTGGCTCGAAATACTAGGTTGCGGTATGGTACATCCAAATGTTCTGGAAGCATGTAATATTGACAGCAAAAAATATACAGGCTTTGCTTTTGGAATGGGTATTGAAAGAGCCGCTATGTTGAAATACGGGGTTAATGATCTGCGTCTTTATTTTGAAAATGATATCAGATTTTTGGATCAATTTAAGACTACTCTTTAGCTTTGTTGAACTTTTAAATAATACTAGTGTTAATGTTTTCAATAAAATCATATATAATAAATGAAACAGCAAGAAGTTCATGTCCCGCTTTGTGAAAGTTGCTCGCTTGAATCAGGATCTATTTTCAAATATCTGACGCCTGAAGAAGCTATAGCACTAAATTTTGAGAAGGATTTCAGGCAGTATAAGCGTGGAGATATTCTTTATCAGGAAGGTAACCGGATAAGCGGTTTTTACTGTATAAACAGTGGAATTATTAAAGTATTTAAAACAGGTTTTGACGGGAAAGAACAGATAATCAGGTTTGCCAAGAAAGGTGATATTATTGCATACCGGAGTGTTCTTAGCAATGAGCTGGCATGCACATCGGCAAAGGTTATCGAGGAGTGCCATGTATGCTTCATCCCATCAGAAATCCTTATATCCTTCATAAAAACCAATTCCGCATATGCTCTTGAGTTACTAAAACTTGCATGCCATGAGCTGGGAGAGGCCAACTCATTTATTACGGATATTGCTCAAAAGACTGTTAGAGAGCGTCTTGCAGAGGTTCTTCTTTTTCTTGTCAATGATTTTGGCATTGATAATGAGAATTTTCTCAATATCTCACTTACACGTGAAGAGCTTGCTAATATAGTGGGTACTGCAACGGAATCTGTAATAAGGCTATTATCGGAGTTTAAAACTGATAAACTTGTTGAGCTGAACGGGAGGAGGATCAAAATTTTGAATAGAAAAGGTCTGGAAAAGATCAGCAATGTGTTTAACTAGTACTCCTTTGGTCTTCGGGCACTTCTCCCTTTGGCGTTTTTAAACTAAAATAATCTTCCTGTAGAATCTCCACCGAATTGCTTTCCAAGATGTTTGTATGCATGTTCGGTGGCTTCACGCCCCCTTGGTGTCCGTTTCAGATAGCCCTCTTTGATAAGAAAAGGTTCATAAACCTCTTCAATAGTACCACTCTCTTCACCAACAGCGGTTGATATAGTATTTAAACCCACAGGTCCTCCGCTGAATTTATCAATAATAACAGACAGAATTCTGTTATCCATCTCATCAAGACCATGCTGATCAATATTCAGTGCTTTAAGACCGTACCTTGTAATTTCAATATCAATATCTCCCGAACCCTTAACCTGGGCAAAATCTCTGACTCTTCTCAGCAAAGCATTTGCGATCCTTGGAGTTCCTCTGCTTCGTCTGGCAATTTCCACAGCTGCTGCCTCATCAATTTTTACCTTCAATATGCTGGCCGATCTTTTAACAATTCCTGTAAGTATTTCATGATCATAATATTCGAGATGAAATTTGATTCCAAACCTTGCTCTTAAAGGGCTGGTCAAAAGCCCTGAACGTGTTGTGGCACCAATCAAAGTGAAACTATTAAGAGTTAACTGAACGCTCCGGGCACTTGGACCTTTATCGATCATTATATCGATCTGAAAATCTTCCATTGCTGAATAAAGATATTCTTCGACTACGGGACTGAGCCTGTGAATTTCATCAATAAAAAGAACGTCGCCTTCCTGAAGATTTGTAAGCAGCCCTGCCAGGTCTCCCGGTTTGTCAAGTACAGGACCCGATGTAACCCTTAGGTTGACTTGTAATTCATTTGCTATTATTGTGGCCAGAGTTGTTTTACCAAGTCCAGGGGGGCCATGTAAAAGTACATGATCGAGTGATTCTCCTCTTTGTTTTGCTGCAGTTACAAAAACCAGAAGGTTATCAATTACCTGTTTCTGTCCTTTGAAATCAGTAAAGCTTAACGGGCGTAATTGTTTCTCAAATTCCTTATCGTTTGATGTGATAATATCTTTTCTGATATTAATGTTCTCTTCCATAAAGCAAATTAGCTATTTAATGAGTTTTGTTTCAGCTCCCGGAAGCTTTATTTTCACACCATTAATACTTGTCTCAACATCATCTTTATAAGATATTACCAGAAAAACCGATCCGTTCTCGTCAAATTTTTTCCAGGCTTTTTGCCTGATGCCCATCTGGTAATATTGCTCCTCTTTTATTTTACCGTTATCATAATAAATAATCTGTTGCCCGTCGGGATTCCCCTGAACATAATTACCCTTAAATTTCAATTTTCCATTATCATAATATGATTTCCAGACTCCATCTCTTAATCCTGTTATATATTTTCCTTCTTCAGTCAGGTCGCCTAATTTATATTTCCATGATCCGTTTTTTTCTCCGTCAGAATACTGTCCCTGGGCAATGATTTCCCCGTCTTCAGCATACTCGGTAGAAGATCCGTCACGCTGTCCCTGAAAATATTCCTCCTCTTTCAGAAGCTTTCCGTCATCATAATACCAGTCCCATAAACCATCGGGTCGTCCGTTTTTATAAGAGCCTGTTTGTTCGACTTTTTCCAAAGTGTTATAGAATTTCCACTGGCCGGAGCGTTTATTGTCTGCAAACTGACCTTCAGCTTCAGTTTTTCCATCAGGATAAAGGTCTTTCCACTTCCCGTTACGGTTGCCCGCTTCGTCAACAATTCCTTCAGAAAGAAGTAAACCATTATCATTATAAATGTAAGCATTTGTAACCTTACCGTCTTTTCCGAATTCCCTGTGAACACCAACAGGAATTTTATTACGATACGGACCGCTATAGATTACTTTCCCATCGGCGTCGTGCTTTGTTACTATTTCAATATCAGGTTCATCCTCTACTTTGGATTTAACTATTGCTCCATTTTCATAAAGCATTGTAAGAACAAGTTTTCCACGGATATCATATTCTTTATAATAACCGTTCATGAGATCATCCTTAAATGTCCTTTCCGATTTAATTCCACCATTAGGATAGAAATCTTTCCATTCTCCCTGTTTTAAACCATTTTTATCAAACCTGTTTATCTTTTCTCTGCTGACAAGAAAATCATTATGATACTCAAGAAGAGTAATAATATTACCCTCTCTGTCGTATTCTTTAGACAATCCCTCTTTTTTACCTTTATTGTAGGCAAAGGTTTGTTGTATTTTTCCATCCGGAAAATAGAGATATGCCGTACCCTCTTTCCGGTCAGCTGCAAAAAGCTCTTTTGACCATATATAGGTTCCTCTTGACGGATCCTTTTTATACTTGTAATACCAACCATTCTTTTTTCCATCAAGATAATTTATCTTTTCCGTAGTGTCTCCGGCCTGATCATAAAACAGCCAGATGCTGTCAAGAAGAAAATTTGTCCTTTTTCCTTCTGACTTTTTTATTCCTGTAACATAATAGCTTTTCCAGAAACCATCAGGTTTTCCATTTTTAAGCAATCCCTCACTCGAGATCGCACCATTTGGATATTTAAATACCTGATATCCATCTTTTAAAGTTTCTTTTTCCTGCGAAAAACTGATTTTACAGATTAATATGAAAAACATCAAAATAATAATTCTTTTCATAATTTAAAGGCCAAGTTTTTCAGAAATTTCCATCATTCTTAATATAGGCTTTTGAGCTCTTATGAGTGTTTTATTATCAATGATAATCTCGGGTGTCTCGGTTTTAAGGCAATTTAGTATTTTTTCGATGGTAATAAGTTTCATAAAACTGCATTCGCTGCACCCGCAAGTAGAATCTACAGGTGGAACAGGTAGATAAGTCTTACCTGGATTTTCTTTTTTCATCTGATGAATTATGCCAACTTCTGTTGCTACAATATAACAATTTCCATTATCTTCTTTTGTATATTTTAATAACAAAGAGGTTGAACCAATAAAATCTGCAACCATTCTAACAGGCAGTTCACATTCGGGATGAACAATAATTTTTGCACCAGGATTTTCTTTTTTCAACTTTAAAAGTGCTTCTAAGGAAAACTCTTCATGAACATGACATGCACCATTCCAAACTATTATATCACGACCTGTTATGTTTAGTATATAATTTCCAAGATTACGATCGGGAGCAAAAATAATTTTTTCATCAAAAGGAAGCGATTCAACTATCTGAACAGCATTTGATGAGGTACATATTATATCAGACAAAGCTTTTATTTCTGCATTTGTATTTACATATGAAATTATTGTTCTTCCTGGATGATCTTTTATAAATATCTTAAAATCGTCAGCATTACAGGAATTTGCCAGTGAGCAGCCTGCATCCAGATCGGGAAGCAAAACTTTTTTTAATGGTGAAAGAATTTTAGCTGTTTCCGCCATAAATTTAACACCTGCAAAAAGAATAATATCAGCTGAATTTGAAGCCGCTTTCTGAGAGAGCGCAAGACTGTCTCCAACAAAATCAGCAATATTCTGTACATCCCCGGTCTGATAATAGTGAGCCAGGATGATTGCGTTTTTTTGAGCTTTCAGTCTTTTAATTTCAATAATATTCTGATCAGTGGAATTCATTTTTATATCGTAAATCACCTCACCTCAATCTGCCTGTAAACTTAAACAATAATACGATATCGAATTTCGCATTATTGTGCTTATAAACTTTCATTAACAATATTATATTCTTATATAGTTTAATTAAATTTATTTATGATGATGATAATATCCTGTTAATAGTGTTGATATAATATTCAGATTTTTATTGTATTTCTCATCGTTACCGGTGTACCAACATCTTTTCAACAATTCAAAAAGAGTACCATTTTTGAATATCAGTACATTAGAAAATTAATTAACAATTGTTAAGATATGGTTACTGATACTGCTATAATATTAAAAGTAAGGAATCAGGGGTTTATTAAAAGTTCATATTTTAAATTTTATTTATGATAACTTTTTTAAATAGGTCAAGACTGGCATGAAAAACACAATTTGGTTGATAAACTATGAAATTATAAATATTTATAGTGAGATATCTACAGGTTATTAACAAATAGTTTAAGAAAAAATTTTCTCTGCGTGGTTCCTGTTTCACCCACCATATCTAAACAATTAAAAGAATCAAATGTTACTAATTCTATAAAGTTTTTAAAGTGCAGGATATAGGGATATTTTTTTCTTTTATTTAAGCTTTTGTATTAATTTGCAGACAAATTTCAGAAAATAAATTAAAAGAAGGAAAGTTGAAAAACAAAAAAATTGCAATAACATCTGACCATGCCGGATATTACCTTAAAGAAAGGTTATTAAGTTATCTTATTAAGGAAAAATACGATGTAAAAGATTTAGGATGTTATACTGACGAATCTGTTGATTATCCCGATTACGGACATCCTCTTGCGAATGCTGTTGCAGCAGGTGATTTTGATTTTGGGATTTCTATTTGCGGTACAGGCAATGGTATAAACATGGTAGTCAATAAACATCCGGGAATAAGAGCTGCCCTATGCTGGAATGAAGAATTAAGTCGTTTGTCGCGGGCACATAATGATGCTAATATTCTTACTTTGCCAGGATGGTTTATTTCAGAATCTGAGGCATATCTTATTTCTAGGACTTTCCTCACTACCGTCTTTGAAGGAGGCCGGCACGCAAGGAGGGTAGATAAAATTTCACTTAAAATTTATTAAAATGCTTTCAAATTCCTGCAGATATGGAATCAGAGCTGTAATTTATCTTGCCAGCCAACCATTGTCGAACGGTAAAATCGGAATAAAAAAAATAAGTAATGATCTTGGCCTGCCGACTCCATTTCTTGCAAAAATACTTCAGCAGCTTGCAAAACAAAAGATTCTGAGTTCTACAAAAGGTCCTCACGGAGGATTTTCTATATTAAAAGATCCAAAAAAAATTACTTTGCTTGACATTGTAAATACAATTGACGGTTATGATACTTTTACAGGTTGTATCATGCATAATGGTTCCTGCGAAGGGGTCGAAAAAGAAGGGAAACATTGCCCTCTTCACCATGATTATGAAAGACCAAGAAAAGAACTTATTAAGCTTTTCAGCAACAGGACTATTCATGAACTTGTCATAAAATCTAAGAATCCGGAATTGATAACTATCTGATCAGCTCTTTTTTATGTGGTCTGATCAAGAGCCACAACAGAATGGAGATAAGAATACCCGAACCATCAGCTAGTGCATCAAAAAAACTACCAGTCCTGGTAACAGTCAGGGTCGCCTGGAGAATTTCCATTAAAATGCCATAAAAAAGAGGGATTATTCCCGTGAGGAATAGCTGACCCGTATTTAAAAGATTTTTCCTGTTTTCAAGAATAATTACAGACATCAATCCAAAATACATCATAAAATGAACTACCTTATCGATGTTTGGAATGTTAATTAGCGGGACTTTATCAAAAGTATGTGAACTGGCAAGGCTAAGATACAAAATGATCAGTGCTACCAGAATTGAGTATTTATTCTTCGTTATCATTATTATTATTTAGTACAAATCTACTAAATATCCGCAATGTCACAATGACAAAAGGGCAACCAGTGAGAAGGATGACAGCTTTTTCGTTTAAATATAAATTGCACCACGACAGACTTTATTATTTAGTATAGCCGGGGTAAGATGAAATAACATATCCTTTTAGTAACTTTGTGCCAGTCGGGTTGATTGCAGAATTCTTTTAGGACATGAAAATTTAGGGGATGGCAGGGATATATGTACATATTCCGTTTTGTAAGAAGCTCTGTTTTTACTGTGATTTTTATCACGTAATTACTACAGATAATAATTCTTCATTTATCGGGGCTCTGCTAAAAGAGGCTTCTATGAGAAAAGAATATCTTAAGGATGAAGCTATCACAACAATATATCTTGGAGGAGGCACACCTTCAGTATTTTCAGTTAAAGATATTAAAACAATTCTTAATCATATTTATAAAGAATTCAGTGTAGCAGCCGAATGTGAAGTTACAATTGAAATGAATCCCGACGATGTTCAGTCTGTTTACTTAGATGGACTAAAGAATTGTGGTATAAACAGGGTAAGTTTAGGTATTCAATCGTGGCGCGATTCAGATCTGAAAATGCTTAACAGACGGCACGATTCTGCCGTAGCAGTAAAAGCGCTTAAAGATACCCTGAATGCGGGATTCGAAAATGTGACCATTGATTTAATTTACGGTATTCCGGGGATGAGCCAAAAGGAATGGGAGTCAAATCTTGATTTTTCTTTTTCATTTGATATCAAGCACTTATCGGCTTATCACCTTACATTTGAACCAGGAACTGTTTTTGGTAAAATGTTAGAGAAAGGAACCATGTCAGAGATTGATGAAAATGATAGTGCAGCTCAATTTAATATCCTTATTCAGAAAGCGGAAGCTGCAGGTTTCATCCAATATGAGATTTCGAATTTCGGCAGACCGGGATATTTTTCAAAACATAATTCCAACTATTGGAAACAGGTTAATTACCTTGGTCTGGGCCCATCTGCCCACTCTTTTAATGGTTACTCACGTCAGTGGAATATCAGGGATCTGAAGAGGTATATAAAATATGTTAATGAAGGCAGCTCTTTTTTTGAAAGTGAAGACCTCGATGCCAGGAAACGTTTTAATGAGTATGTAATGACTTCACTGAGAACCATGTGGGGTATTGATCTTGAGTATGTTGAGAGGATTTTTGAAAAAGAAGGATATGATTATGTTGTAAATCTCTCGGGAAAATTCAAAAAATACGGGCTGATGAAAAGCGAAAAAAATTCCCTGGTTCTTACAAACCAGGGAAAGATGATATCTGACAATATTATTTCCGAATTTATGATGCCCGACGGCAACTAATTATCTCTTTGAAAGCATAAAATTTGTACGGCCAATGATATTATTATCAAGGTAAAGTTCTACGCTGTAATTACCGATGATAAAATCGCCTTTATTATCCATATAGATGCACACATCTATATCCTGATTCATGTAATCGACCTGTCTGTTAGCTGAATAAATTATTTTATTGCCATTATATTCAAAAAGATTATCGGGACTGCTGGTTACGACCAGAGAATCGGGCCTTATTACTCTCATATACACATCTTTCTGACCTGGTTTGGCCAGAGGATTCTCCCGTAATGTGAAACATATTCTGAGTTTATCGAGAGCATTGATCCTTGTCGTCTCTTTTCTCTTTTTATTCAGGGATACGGCGACAATATTTTTAGCCTGGATAACAGAGGCAATATCAACTTTATTGGTAAGTTCCTCTTTTGCTTTTGATAATTCGGTATTAGTGTTCCTGACTTCAGAGATCTGTTGTTTTATTTCTGTATTTTCTGAAGTAAGCATTTTATTTCGTGTATTCAGAGAATCAATTTGTACGATATAACTTTTCATTATTTCCCGCATAGTTGTTATCTCGTTCTTATATGATCTTATAAGTCTGACATTTGATGCATTAATTGATAATAGCTGAACAATCTTATTTTTCTGTCTCTCTACACCAGCCTTTAAAGAGTCATTATTGGTTTTCAGAGTATCAAATGAAACGACCATAAGTCTCAGCTCATTGGCCAGGGAGTCTTTTTCCTGTGTAAGAGCAGTTTCCATTTCGACCATTTTGCTTTTCTTGTTAAAATACATAACAATCAGCAAAATAAGTGCAACGCCCAGGATAATTGAAGTGACAATCATACCTGTTGGAGTGCTGTTTTTTGTTCCCGGTTGTGTGGGGATACTACTGTTTAAATCTGTCATTTATCTGGTTGTGTTTAATGGGTTCCTTACAAAATTACTAATATCCTCTTTCTTTTTCAAATATATAATATAAACACATGATATTGTTTTTTGTTATATTGTTAAACGATAATTAAATACGGGTTGAATTCCTTACTGATACCTGATTGTGTTAATTTTAAATCAGCTATAAGTTCAGGAACTTACACAACCTGGAAATTGTATAAAAGGTTAGTAATTTTCGATTCTCTCTCTTTGTGTTACTTTGTGCCATGCTTTGTGATCCTTTGTGGTTCAATGAATTATGATTAACCACAAAGGCGCAAAAAGGTTATCACAAAGATAACAAAGGACTTTTTAGACACCTCCGGAGAGACACAGGGAATTGCGGAGTTGGACAGAGTAAGAACCTCTGATGATTACTCTGTGGCTCTTTGCGCACACTCAATGAAAGTAAGTGTAACAAAAAGACTAGAGATTCGTTGCAGGCTTCAGGCCAAGAAGACTTTCGACATCAATATCTTTCAGTTTTTCTTTAGTTGCTTCATATCCAATATTGAATACTTCTTTTGCTTTTTCAGGATCGAGGATTTTAAAATTTCCAAGTTCAGGAGGAGCAATAAAAAGATCAAATTTCTTTGACTTTTCAAAGACCTCTTTCGACATACTAAGCATAAATGTTCTTTCAGCTATATTTATCAATCCGCTGATTTTTTCAAGATAACCTATCGGGTTTACAAAGGAACCGATAAGTATTTTGCATAAATGTTCAATTGGTTTCAGGGGAAGATTATCAAGAACACCTCCGTCGACATATGAGATATCATCTATTTTTACAGGCTGGAAAAGAACGGGAATACTTGCTGAGGCTATTACCGGATCATATAATTCACCTTCGGAAAAATATACTGGCTTACCATTGTTAAGGTCGGTTGCCGTGACATACAATGGTATTTTAAGATCTTTAAATTGTTTTGATTGTAAGTTCGCTTTTAATATTTTAATTATTCCGTTGATTTGGAGCAGACCCTCTCTGGGTAATGCCGGGCGCATAAAATCAAGCCGACCTCCTACATTCAACAAATTAAATATTTCTTCAGGAGTATGACCATCGGCGTAAAGAACACCAACTATGGCTCCTGCACTCGTTCCTGATATTACATCGGGAATGATTCCAACTTCATTCAAAGCCTGTATCACTCCAAGATGAGCAAATCCCCTTGCCCCCCCGCCACTTAAAACCAAACCGATACTATATTGCTTTTTTGACATATATGTAAATTTCAAACAACTATCTAATAAGAAGATCAAACAACAATTTAAAATTAAGAAAAGAAACGATACCCGCAATAACCAATAAGAGACTGATAAGAAACCTGCTATTGGCATATTTCCCCATAACCTTTTTTGAGGAAGTCAGGTAAATCTGTATTGCAATGGTAAAAGGGAGCTGGATACTTAGAAATACCTGGGACCAGATAAGGCCTTTAAACGGATCCCCAATAAAGAAGATCAGGATTAAGGCCCCTAGCAATGAAATTATTACGCCAATACGTGAATGACTATCTTTGACATTGTATGGTTCTCTATACATTCCTGAAACTATTGATCCTCCGGCCATTCCTGAAGTTATTGTTGATGCAACGCCGGCAAAAAGAAGAGCAACGGCAAAAACAACTGAAGAATTGGATCCAAGTAATGGTTCAAGAAGTTTTTTTGCCTGCTGAAGCTCATCAACTTTCTGGTGTCCCACAAAAAAAGTTGCTGCTGCAAGCAGTATCATTGCACTGTTTATTGCCCAGCCGATTACCATTGAAAAGAGGGTGTCTGCAAATTCAAAGCGAAGTTGCTTTTTAATAATTTTTTCATCCTGGAGATTCCATTGCCTGCTTTGGATGATTTCTGAATGAAGAAACAGGTTATGTGGCATAACTACTGCCCCCAGAACACTCATTATCAACAAAATTGAATTTGCAGGAATAGAAGGTTTAACCCACGAGATTCCTGCCTGTATCCAGTCTACCTTAACCAGGAACAATTCATATAAAAATGAGAGTCCTATAATTGAAACAAAACCGATAATCCATTTTTCAATTTTCTGATAAGAATTTGAGAGCAACATTATCATTACAAAGATGGTCACAAGGATGGCGCCAATTTTTACAGGAACATCAAAAAGCATGTTTAAAGCAATTGCGCCGCCAAGGATTTCAGCTAGTGACGTAGAAACCGAAGCCAGTACTGCAAAAGACAAAACAGACTTTGATGCCCATGGTTTCAGATATATTGTTGCAGCCTCCGAAAGACAAAGACCTGTTGCAATTCCCAGATGAGCAACGTTATGCTGAAGGACAATCAGCATAATAGTTGAAAGAGACACAACCCACAATAATGTATAACCAAATTCTGAACCGGTAGCAATATTTGCAGCCCAGTTGCCAGGATCAATGAAACCAACAGTTACCAGTAATCCAGGGCCAATATATTTGAAAATATCAAGAGCTCCGAAAACAGGTTTGTGATCTTTGCTTTTCAGGTCTCTGACAAAGCCAATAATGTTAAATATATTCTTAATCTTCAACATTATACATAAATTTCAATTCTATTTGACTAATCATTATTGAACATAATTAACGATAACAAATATACTCATTGATAGTGAAAATTTATTTATTTTGCCCAGTCAACTCAAATAATATCGGGAAAGATGCAAACCGGAGAAAATCAATAAATTTGTATCGAACTATCTTAATAACCAATTAATAAAAAATTATTTAATATGCAATTTTTACTTTTAGCTTATGATGGAACTGACCCTGATGCCTTACAACGCAGATTAAAAGTCAGGGAAGAGCATCTAAGGAAAATAGACATACTTAAAAAAACCGGGAAATTTCTCGTTGGTGGAGCTATTCTCGATGAGAACGGGAAAATGATTGGGTCAATGATTGTATATGATTTTCCTGATCGTTATGCACTTGAAGAATGGTTAAAGGAAGAGCCTTATCTCACAACCGGGGTTTGGGAAAAAATGGATATACAGCCCTTCCGTCTTGCAAAACATGAATAGTACGATGAGGCGGAAAAAAATTTCACTTTTTGTCGATAAGAGCATTCTGGTACTTCTTGCCGGACTGATGTGGTGTGGAGTAGGAGTATTGCTTATAAGTTATGCGGTAAGATGGTTATCAGTTTGTACCGGCAGACAACAGTTAATCTTCTATATTGCAGGGTTTCTTGCAGCAATGCCAATTCACCATTTTGGATTCCTGAAGATTGCTGACAAAAATCTGAGCAGAATCTTGCCTATAAAGGAAAAAAGAAGTCTCTTTTCTTTTATGACATGGAAAAGTTACATAATAGTTATTATTATGGTTTCTATGGGTATTGCACTGAGACATTCTTCAATACCAAAACCATATCTTTCAATTCTTTACAATGGAATTGGATTAGCATTGTTCCTTTCGGGCATAAGATATTTCAGATTTTTCTTAAAATTGATTTCTGAAAAAAGATCTTTGTCCTAGTGGCAGTCATTGTCCTGCTGTCTTCTTTTGATATTTTAGAATTGCATTGAAGACCTGTAAACGTACCGGATTTAAATTATAATACTCGCCGGTACTTAACAGACCTGTATTCTGGCGATTTATCAACAATATTTCAGATATATTATATTTCGGAATTACTGATATACTGGTACCCGTAAAGCCAGTATGGCCAAAAGTACCTTCGGGTCCGTTTTTCATGAAGGAATTGTCGGGGTCCATCATCCAGCCGAGCCCGTTATTAAATTTATCTTTAGTTAAGAAAAGTTGAACTGTCTTTTCAGAGATAAACTGCTTTGTTCCGTTTTTTCCTTTACTGATCAGCATATCAACCAGTTTCTGAAGATCATCCACGGTTGAAAACAGTCCTGCTGCTCCCGAAATTCCACCATTCGCATACCATGCATTACCATCATTTACTTCTCCCCTAAGTGTATATTTTCGCCATCCATTCCATTCTGTCGGGTCAAGATCTTTAATTTTATAACCCAGTGTTGAATCATAAACCATCCTCTTTTCATACGGATTGCCGTGAGAAGTGGCAGCTATTTTTTTTAAATTACCTGTTTTAAGGGGGTTAAATGTTGTGTTTGTCATTTGTAAAGGGAGAAAAATATTTTGCTTCATAAATTCCTCCAGTGGCAAACCCGATACCGTTTCAATTATTTCACCAAGTAAAACAAAACCCAGATCGGAATATCTTCGTTGTGCTCCCACAGGAAACATAAGAGGTAGTCCTTCAATTAGCCTGTAACTTTCTTTTTTATTGGAAGCACGATAATAAAGAGGGTACCATTCATATAACCCGGCAGTATGGGTAATAAGATGACGGATGGTAATATCCCGCTTTTCAGGTGTTTCAAAAGCCTTAATATACTTATAAACAGGGTCATCAATTTTAAGCTGGCCTCTGTCAACCAGTAACATGATGGATGTTGTGGTGCCAATAACTTTTGTAAGAGATGCAATATCAAAAAGATGACCGGTGGTCATTTTCTCTGGAGGATTTAAACGGTTATGGTTGTAATCATACTCTTGTGCATACCCGTAGGCGTGTTTGTATAATACCTGATTCCCTTTCTTAATCTCAATAACTGCCCCGGGAATTTTATCCTGATTAACCTGAGATTGAAGAATACTGTCAATTTCAGCTATAAGGTCTGCCCTGGCTGTTTTCTGGTTGTTACCCTGTCCAAAGACAACGGAATAAGATCCGAGAATTAATAATAAGGCCAGTGGCCTGTAAAGGAATCTATGTTTAAATGTGCTCATGGTTATAAGTCATTTTTATTTGATTATTTAACCTCCATTCTGTATCCAACGCGAGGGCCTATTGTTTTACGCAGCAGTAATTCGGTAAATCCCTCTTTCACAAAATTATCTAGTTCTCCGATCAGCCTGAATCCAAATTCATAATATAGTTTAATTGCGCCCTTGTTAAATGAGGATACACAGATAAAGACGTTTGGAGAGAATTTATGAATCCGCTCCTCGCAAAATGCAAGAAGTTTTTTCCCAAGGCCCTTTCCCCTGTGAGCTTCATCAATACAGATTGTCTGGATATATCCTGAAAACGTTCCGCAGGTCTGAAGGATCACAAAGCCAGCGATATCATTTCCGGTTTCAATTATATATATTTCTTTACAACTTCCGGTAAAAGCGCTGAGGCATTGTTCGTAATTCATTCCGAGAGTGATCCACGGATCTGTTACAGACATCATCCGGGCACAAAATGCATATTTATCCGAATCTGTGGTTATACTTATTAAAAATTCTTCTTTATTCTTCATTTGGAATTCATTTAAGGATATCGGGTCGCAATTTCTCCCTTATGATAATCAAAAACAAAATTGTCAGCAATGCATTTACGAAAATATTCATAAATCCGAAATCAAAATGAAAGGCATTAATAAAAAATCCATTAAGCACCCAGGTAATAAAAGCTGCAGAGACACATGCAAAAGGAACCCATTTCTCTCTGAATTTGATTTTTGAAAATAACCCTGTCAGGTATAGCCCCAAAAGAGGTCCGTAAGTATATCCGGCAATTTTGAATATTGTATTGATGATTGCTCCTTTGCTGTTCCAGAAAGCCATAACAATAAGAAACATAACGATGTTTACACCAAATAAAACACTGTTT
Source organism: Bacteroidales bacterium UBA1797 (assembly GCA_002319885.1). Lineage (GTDB taxonomy): Bacteria > Bacteroidota > Bacteroidia > Bacteroidales > VadinHA17 > LD21. The sequence continues at coordinate 5,042 of DCFT01000053.1, read as the reverse complement.
TTAATTTTCTTTTTTAATTCCTGAGGGCGATTTTCAATATCCATAAAATCATAACTAAAGGCAGTTGTCAATGCGGCAATGCAGGAATCAATGCTTGCGAATGTAGAGGCAATTACACCAATCAAAAATGCTATTGCACCAATTTTGCCAAAATAGTTGAGAGTGAGCAGCGGGTACAGATCATCAGTATTTACAAATTTCCCGTTCAGACTGGCAAGTTTAATTCCATGACGTTCGGCATATAAATAAATAAGTACACCAAGTCCAAGGAACATTGTCTGAGCAAAAGCAATGAAAAAACTGAATGTCAGTACATTTTTTTTAGCGTCTCTGGCATTTTTTACAGTGAGCGTCTTTTGCATCATACTCTGATCAAGACCCACCAGAGCTACTGTAATGAGAAGACCTGAAATAAATTGTTTGAAGAAATTTGACCCTGAATGAAAATCCCAGTCAAACACTCTGGCGTACGGATGGTGAACAATAGTTTTTGCCATTTCAGTCATCGATAAACCCAGTGAATGTTTAATAGCGAGAATTGAGATTATAATTACCGTAATCAGGAATAATGATTGCAGAGCATCTGTCCACACAATAGTCTTAATGCCTGATTTGTTCGTATACAGCCATATCAGAATGAGAACAACAATAATGGTTACAAAATATGGAATATGCAAGGCATCGAAGAATGCATATTGTAAAATTTTTATTGAGAGAAGCAGACGAAGGGCTGCTCCGAAGGACTGTGATACCAGAAAAAAAAGTGAACCCGTTTTATAAGTAACATCTCCGAAACGGATATTCAGGTAAGTATAAATGGAGACCAGTTTAAGCCTGTAATAAATAGGAGTAAGAATAAAAGCAATGAAGAGATAGCCGACAATTGTTCCAAGGATAAACTGAAAATAATAGAGATTGTTATTGCCGACATTACCGGGAATAGAAACAAGCGACACTGCCGATATACCCGATCCAATCATTCCAAATGCCACCAGGAACCAGGGAGAGGCTTTGTCACCGTCAAAGAAAGTAGTATCGTGCACATGCCTGGAAGCAATATTCGATATCAACATCAGAATAGCAAAGTAAGCCAGGATTATAATAAACAAAAGTACAGGACTCATCAATCGGTTATTTTAAGTAAAGAAGTCAAACCTAATAAAAAAGCCCGGAAAAAAATACTACTTTATCAGCCAATGTTTTCCTGATAACCCATACTTTAAGAAACTTTTCAATTGTATATTTGTTACTGGTAATAATAAATATCGAAAAATGGCATTTACATTGGAACTTTGGCAAAAGGCAATTGACTTTAAACTTCCTGCTACAGATGGTAAGGAATACAGCCTTTCAGATTTTGAGAAGTTTAAATATCTTGTGATATTTTTTACATGTAACCATTGTCCGTATGTAATAGGATCAGACGAGATTACAAGATTAACAGTAGAAAAATACAGTAAAAAGGGAGTAGGTTTTGCAGCGATAAATTCAAACAGTGAAAATACTTATCCTGAAGACAGTTTTCCAAACATGGTTGAAAGGATGAAACAGTATAACTTTCCATGGGTATATCTTTATGATAAACCACAGAAGATTGCCGAAGCATATGGTGCTTTACGGACTCCTCATTTTTATGTATTTGATGAACAGAGAAAGCTGGTTTATACCGGAAGAGGTGTTGATAATCCAAGGAATGTATCAAAAATGACCGTTAATGATCTTGATTCAGCACTGGAAGAACTTACCAGCGGAAAACCTGTTTCCATCCCGGTAACAAATCCTATTGGCTGCAATATAAAATGGGAAGGCAAAGATGCCCATTGGATGCCACCAGATGCATGTGACCTGGTTTAACAGGCATTACTTATGGAGCCAGACGCTCGATAACCCAAAGTTCGTTTCTTTTTGTATATGTTAATCTGTCGTGAAGCCTGTATTCTCCTTCCAGCCAGAACTCGAACCATTCCGGAACAAGCCTTACTCCACCCCAGGAGTGTGGTTTTTCAACCTGCCTTTCAGAAAATTTATTTGTATAATAATTATAACGATTTTCAAGATGCTGGCGATCGGGGATAACTGAACTCTGTTCACTGGCCCAGGCCGATAGCTGGCTTTCCCTTGGCCTTGTCCTGAAATATGATTCTGAGTCTTTATCTGACAATTTTTCTGTTAACCCTTCAATCCTGACCTGCCGGCCGGATTCCGGCCAGTAAAAAAGCAATGCTGCACGCGGGTTAGATAATAACTGAGAACCTTTCCTGCTCAAATAATTGGTGTAAAAGATGAACCCTTTTTCATTAAATTCCTTTAAAAGGACTGTCCTGGCTGAGACGTGTCCGTTTGTAGATGCTGTGGCAAGTGTTACTGCTTCAGGGACTGAAATACCCGTAATCAGGCGTTCGCTATACCATATTTTGAACTGAATAAATGGGTCCGGATTGATTGTCTTTTCGGAAAAATCCTTTCTGTAGTTCATAGTGGCCAAACTAATAATTTGTTCAATTCAATATATTTTCGTCTCTTCGTCCCTGTGCTCTTCTCCCTGGAGAATAGCAGGTTTTCAGAGGGCATTTGGATTCATCATCAGAATATTTAAATAACAGTATTTTATACTCATTGTTTTGAAGAGAACAAAATATAAATTTATTATATATCTTAATCCCAAATAATTTAATCACTCATGATAAACAGGAAGAAATATTTCGCAACAGCAGCATTATTAGTTTTTGTAGTGCTTTTAAACCACGATGCCTTATCAGCAAAATCGCATTCAGATCTTTCCGGGGCAAGTATTATCCCTAAACCAGTATCAATCACTGCTACAGGCGATTACTTCGTATTAAAACCACAATGTGATATATATATTCAGGGCCAGTCGGAGGAATTGAAACAAATAGGTCAATACCTGGCCGACAAGCTCAAACAATCAACAGGCTTTGCCATTGATGTTATTACAACGGACAAAGCCCCGAAACACGGGAATATTTTTCTTAAGCTTGCAGATAACAGTGCCAATTCAAAACCGGAAGACGAAGGATATGAGCTTACAATTACCGGGGGAATGGTATTATTATCTGCGGTTAATCCGGCCGGATTTTTCCATGGAATACAGACATTAAGACAACTTTTACCCGCCAGGATTGAAATGGCATCAAAACAAGCGGGTCCATGGAAGATAGCTACAGGAACAATTAGCGATTATCCTGCATATGTTTACCGGGGTGCAATGCTGGACGTTTCACGACACTTTTTTAGTGTACAGGATGTGAAAAGATTTATAGAATTTCTGGCATGCTATAAAATGAATTTTTTACACCTGCATCTTTCTGATGATCAGGGATGGAGGATTGAGATAAAATCATGGCCTGACCTAGCGAAACATGGCGGAAGTACTCAGGTGGGAGGAGGACAGGGTGGCTATTATACACAGGAACAATATTCTGATATTGTGAACTATGCAAAGCAAAGATACATAACAATAGTGCCTGAAATAGACATGCCCGGTCATACAAATGCTGCTCTTGCTTCTTATCCTGAGCTCAACTGTTCAGGTAAAGCTACCGAATTGTATACGGGGACCAATGTGGGATTCAGTACTTTATGTACAAACCTGGATGTAACATACAAATTTATCGATGATGTAGTAAGAGAACTGGCCGCGATTACACCCGGGCCATATATTCACATCGGAGGGGATGAATCACATTCTACAAAAAGAGAAGATTATATTCCTTTCATTAACAAAGTGCAGGATATAGTAATTTCACATGGTAAAAAGATAATCGGGTGGGATGATATTGCAATTGCAAGCCTGAAACCAGGAGTTGTTGCACAACACTGGGCGAATGTCAAAAATGCAGTTAAGGCTGTTGATCAGGGAGCAAGGATACTTATGTCGCCTGCGAACAAAGCCTATCTCGATATGAAATATGACAAATCAACTACACTGGGATTACACTGGGCCGGTTATATTGAAGTTGACAGCGCCTATATCTGGGATCCTGCAACACTTATTCCTGGTGTCGGAAAAGAGAGTGTTTTAGGTATAGAGGCTGCATTATGGACAGAAACCATCACCAATATAAAGGATATAGAATATATGGTTTTTCCTCGTCTTCCAGGTTATGCTGAAATAGGATGGTCACCCTCTTCGGGAAGGAATTGGGACGAATATAAAATAAGACTTGGAAAACAGGAGGAACGTTTTAAGGCAATGGATATAAATTATTATCCTTCACAAAAAGTTCCATGGCAGGAAGCAAGGTAGAGGCATCAATACAACAATATTCCTTCTAAGAGCGTTTTAATCACAATTGATCTGAATTTTATTTATGGAAGACAAAATGTAATCCTAATGAGAAATGTCCTAAAAATTTCAGGAATTTTCCTGGCATTGATATTACTTTTTTCCTGTAAAAAGAAAGAAACATTATTTAATTCACCTGATGTAGTAACTGCAGACGTGAGTGAAATCTTATATGCGACCGCTATATCAGGCGGGACCGTCACTAATTACGGAGGCACCCAGGTATCTCAGCGGGGAGTGTGCTGGGGCAAAGATTCAAACCCGACAATCGAAAACAGCAGAACAATAGACGGATCGGGAAGTGGCGAATTTACTAGTTCAATAACGGGATTAGAGTTTGGCACATCTTACCATCTGCGGGCTTATGCTACAAATAGTGATGGGACGTCTTACGGAAGTGATAAAGCATTTACTACAAGGACATCGGGAACAACTTTCAATACCAGTTTGACGTATGGTACAGTTGCAGATATGGATGGAAACAGCTATAAAACTATTCAGATTGGCAGCCAGGTATGGATGGCTGAAAACTTAAAAACAACAAAGTTAAACGATGGCACAGCAATTCCTGTTGTAAGTAACACTGAGCAGTGGATGGATCTTCTAACTCCGGCTGCTTGCTGGTATGACAATAATGAGGCTCTTTATAAAAGTATTTATGGTGCTTACTATACCTGGTTTGCTGTCAGCACCGGGAAATTGTGTCCTGTCGGCTGGCATGTCCCATCAGACACTG
>DCFT01000112.1:1362-82303 GCA_002319885.1 Bacteroidales bacterium UBA1797 | reverse complement strand
GTAGAGAATGAATCTATTACTACAATCTCATCAGCAATACCCTCCAATGACGCCAGACATTTTTCAATAAACAATTCTTCGTTATATGTTATGATTACAGCAGATATTTTAGGCATACATTGGTGTTAGTTAGGATTGCGTTCAAAATTAACACAAAATCAATAATTATCAATTTTTAAAGTAAAGTATTTTCGGTAATAAGTTGATTCCTGACTCAAAAATGAGTAGTATCTGATATCCATTTTACAAATATCATGCCGGAATGTCATATTCTCTAAGAGCTTCATTCAGAGAAGTTTTCTTGTCAGTTGAGTCTTTTCGGGATCCAATTATAAGTGCACAAGGTACACTGAAATCACCTGCAGGATATTTCTTAAGAAAGGAACCCGGAATTACAACGGATCGTGGGGGAACATACCCCTTGTATTCTATTTTTGCTTCAGAGCTGACATCAAAAATTTTGGTGCTGTTTGTAATTACTACGTTTGCACCAAGGACGGCTTCTTTACCTATATGTGCTCCTTCTACAATAATGCATCTTGATCCGATGAAACAGTTATCTTCGATTATAACTGGTGCCGCCTGAATAGGTTCAAGAACTCCTCCAATGCCTACACCTCCGCTGAGATGGACATTCTTTCCGATCTGTGCACACGAGCCTACTGTAGCCCACGTATCAACCATGGTACCTTCTTCAACATGTGCTCCTATATTTACATATGAAGGCATCATGATAACTCCTGGTGCCAGGTATGAGCCATATCTGGCAATTGCATGAGGTACTACCCTTATTCCCAGGGATTTGTAATCTTTTTTCAGCGGGATTTTGTCATGAAACTCAAACGGACCTATCTCAATAGTCTCCATTTTCCGTATTGGGAAATATAAGATTACAGCTTTTTTTATCCACTGATTTACTATCCATCCGTTTTCAGTTGGTTCTGCAACTCTGATGTGACCCTTATCGAGCAATTCAATTGCTTTGTTAATTTCATACTGAACCTGCGAGTCATTGAGTAATGACCTGTCTTCCCAGGCTTTCTCTATCAGGTTTATATTTATAGGATCCATAAAATTGATTTTTTCAAAATAATAAATGTATCAGGTTATTAATAAAAAGAGTGTTAACAGGTAAAAAATAGTCCTCAATATCATCAGGTTACAGTGAAATTTGAAAAGTAAAAAGCTAATTTGTTATCATTGCTTTAAATCCATCCGTCATATATTCTTTATAATTCCCGTTTTCATCACTATAAATCAGTATTGCGTCGAGCTCAGGATGTTTCTTTAAAGTTATAATACTTTTTTCGAGACCCATAACCATCAGAGGAGTATCCCACCCATCAGCTGTTATACAGTCGTTGGCAACAATAGAAACACTTAGAAGCCGGCTTTTTACAGGGAAACCGGTTTTTGGGTTAATTATATGAGCGTATTTAATACCATTTTCCTCATAAAACTTCCTGTAATTTCCGGATGTTGTCACAGATTGGTTGTTAAGACTGATTATAACCTGCAGGTTTTCTCCCGGTACCATATTGCCCTCTTCAGGTTTATCAATGCCGACCCTCCAGTAGAGACCTTTTGAATTTTTACCCTTTGCTCTTACTTCACCTCCGATTTCAACAAGATAGTTTTTAATTCCTTCAGATTCAAAGAAATTACTCATAATATCTACAGAATATCCTTGTGCTATAGAGTTTACATCGATCTTCATTGCTGTATCTGCTTTAATCAACCTGTCGTTTTCAATATGGACTTTTTTAAAACCGACGTATTTAAGCAAATTCTTAATTTTAGAGCTGTCTATTGTGGTTTTTGCCATTGGCCCAAATCCAAGGGCATCGATAATAGGACCTACAGTAATATCCATTAGTCCGTCCGACTGTTCCCATATTTCTTTTGACTTCTCAAAAAGAGTTTTGAAATGTTGATCAACAGTAACTGTCGGATCGTTTGCATTAATCCTTGAGACAATTGAACCAGGAACGTATTCGGAAAACGACATATCAAAATCTTTGAGGATTGAATCCACTTTCTGAGTATAGTCTTTCGATGTACTATTTTCAAATATTATATTATAGGTGGTTCCCTGGGTAAACCCTTCGAGCTGTACATACTTGAAAACAGGTTTTGACTTACATGAAAGTAATGCCATGTATAAAGCACATACAGTAATTAATTTATTTTTCATTCGCTCTTTTTATTCTTCAATTTTAAAATTACTATTAAATGACTAACAAGAATGAATAATAATATTTTGAGAACTGCTATTACTTAGCTTGTACTCATCTCTCCAGCCCTTCTTTGCGGAACAGAGAGAGCCTGTTCAGTTTAGACGGGAGGTTGGAGGCGGTTCCTTATTTAAACCTGATAAAAGTAATACTTTTGAAACATTTTGGGATAAAGCTGCTCCGGATTTCTTTATTCAACCACGAGAGAAGTATTCATAGAAGGCAGTCTTTACACTTTGAAAATAAAATCAACTATATTTAGAAATTGATTGTTCTCAAAAGAAATAAAAATGGATGGAATTTTTCATTTTTTAAAACAACTGGTTAATCCCGAGAGCATTATACATTATGGAGGAATTTATCTTCTTCTCTTTGTTGTTTTTGCTGAGACAGGTCTTTTTGTTGGTTTTTTTCTCCCCGGCGATTCACTCCTGTTTACAGCAGGATTATTATGTTCGACTCATATCATTGCATTGCATCCGTCAGTGCTTGTGATATTAATTATTATTGCAGCTGTTGCAGGCAATATGCTCGGTTATGCATTTGGAAGGAAGGTAGGGCCTTTGCTTTTTAAGCGGAAGTCAGGGTTCTTTTTCAGGCAGGAACACCTTGTTACTGCAAATGAGTTTTATAAAAAACATGGAAAAAAGACTATTGTTTTAAGCCGGTTTCTCCCAATTGTAAGAACGTTTGCCCCTATCATTGCGGGTATTGTAAAGCTTGATTACAAAAAATTCATTCTTTATAGTTTTGTGGGTGCGTTTTTCTGGGTGAATATCCTTGTTCTCGCAGGTTTTTTCCTGGGGTTATATGTTCCGGAGACAAAAGATTACCTGGGATATATTGTAATTTTCCTGATCGTGATCACATCTATTCCTTTTTTAGTTAATTCCTTTAAGAATAAACTTATGAAACGAACCCCAAAGGGGGGATGAATTGAATAATGTTATTTTTGAATTAATAACATTTTCCCATGGCTAAAGTTGAAAAAGTAGCGTAAATTTGGTATTAACATAGCAGTTATCTTTCTGTAGTTTAATTTGTAAAGGAATCTTTATTCTTATATAAAATACCCAGCTATGAGAAAGTACATTTATTTAACCTCCAATCCTGAAGCATTAGTTGCTTCGATGCTCCCTCCTGAAGGGTTTGGCCAGTATCTTTCAACAGGTACAAAAAAAAGGAACAAAGGTCAGGCAATTTTCTTTGAAGTTGACCTTGATAAGATTGAAAAACTAATAGACATTGATAGCCTGAATAAAAGATGTGTTGCTAAGCCCGATGGATCACCAAAGAGTTCAGTTTATCTATCGGTCTATAAGGTCCTGGAAATTATTCCACTTGGTGCATTGAAGAGTCTTTATCTTACAACTGATCACGGTTATGTTCTTGAACTGGCAAAAGTTGTTTATGATAAGTCAAAAGAACCTCAAAATGAGCTACATCTCTACCAGGAATTATGCCCTGTAAGCCCAATGGTTGCCAGTAGTCTGTCTCCGTCAGTATTTCTTAAGAGGCTTACCGATGGCTCCATCCCCATAGTTCTCCCAAAACTCTTTTTTGTTGAATTAAAACTCGGTGAACTGGCTTCAAATCCACTTTCAGGTTCTGCCGAGCACCTTCCTTATCCTAATATTGGTCATTTGAGAGATTGTCTTGAAATAATTAAGGGTGAATACGAAAAACATATGAAAACCGTTCACCGGATCTTTGCAGGGGAACTGCTTTACAGAACAATAGATACCGGCTTCTATGTAGGGTCCGGAGATGATATTGTTTACTATCCTTATCCAAGAATGTCAGAACTGGAAAAAATAAATTACAACTTTTTCAGAGCTATTTAATCAGAGTCAGCATTAGTGATTTAGCTATTTTTTTTTCAAAGATGGGTATCAGGAATGTCGCTGAGACTTACCTTAATCTGTTTGATTTATACCGATTAATTTAGACTCGTTTTAAATTGCAAACTATTTGAAGAACACAATTTTTTCGTTTGAATTATTGAAAAACTCATATAGTTTTGTACCGGTGAATTTTTTTTCATTTTAAACCTTTAATTTTTAATTTAATAACAGATAACATGATTACTAGTTTATTTTGGATTGTTCCAATTTCGGCGCTCTTGGCGTTGTTGTTTGCCTGGATCTTTTACAAGGGTATGATTGTACAGGAACAGGGCACATCGAAAATGCAGGAGATTGCTGTGTATGTAAGTGAAGGCGCTATGGCCTATCTCAAACGTCAGTACACAGTTGTAACCAAGGTGTTTTTAATTCTGGTGATATTGCTGGGTATTCTGGCTTATTTAGGGATACAAAACCCGTTTGTTCCTGTTGCTTTTCTGACTGGTGGATTTTTCTCCGGATTATGTGGTTATCTGGGGATGAAAACTGCAACTGCTGCTTCCAACAGGACTGCATGGGCTGCTTCAAAATCACTCAACAAGGGATTACAGGTAGCTCTTCGGAGCGGTGCTGTTATGGGTCTCGTTGTTGTAGGATTTGGTCTTCTTGACATTGCTATCTGGTTTATTTTTCTTAACAAAGTAGTTTTCACACCTGAGCATATGGCAACCGGTCTCCATTTCCTTGGATTGACTTTTGTTTCTGCCGGTACAGATGAACACCAGAAATTAATTGAAATAACCGCTACCATGCTTACATTCGGTATGGGTGCTTCTACACAGGCTCTCTTTGCACGTGTTGGTGGTGGCATCTTCACAAAAGCTGCCGATGTAGGTGCTGACCTGGTTGGTAAAGTTGAGGCAGGTATTCCTGAAGATGATCCACGCAACCCTGCAACGATTGCTGATAACGTTGGTGATAATGTTGGTGACGTAGCAGGTATGGGTGCTGACCTTTACGAATCTTATGCAGGATCGATACTCGCGACAGCTGCTCTTGGAGCGGCTCTGCCCTCATTAACAGGTGAAATGCAGATGACTGCAATTATTGCACCTATGATGGTTTCTGCAATAGGTATATTACTTTCAATTGTAGGTGTCTATATGGTAAGAACCAAAGAATCTGCCACACCTAAAGCTCTTCTTCGTGCACTTCTCCTGGGAACAGGAAGCAGTTCTGCTTTTATCCTGATAGTACTTGCAATAATGGCAGCTGTGAACTGGATCACATGGGGTGTATTTGGTGCCGCAGTATCAGGTCTTGTAGCCGGGGTTATCATCGGTCAGTCAACTGAATATTTTACATCCGATGGGAATGCTCCAACGCAGGGTATTGCTAAACAATCACAACAGGGCCCGGCTACCGTAATTATTGAAGGTATGGCAGTTGGAATGTTCTCAACATGGATACCAGTTGTTACTATTGTTGCAGGTATTATTGCAGCTTATGGTTTTGCTGGTGGTTTCCATAACTTCGCTATGGGTGTTTATGGAATTGGTTTTGCTTCGGTAGGGATGCTTTCCACCTTAGGAGTAACACTGGCAACAGATGCATTTGGCCCTATCGCTGATAATGCAGGAGGTAATGCTGAGATGTCTGAATTACCCGCTGAGGTCAGGGAAAGAACGGACGCTCTTGATGGTCTGGGTAATACAACTGCTGCAACCGGCAAAGGTTTTGCAATTGGCTCCGCTGCCCTTACAGCCCTTGCGCTTATTGCTGCGTATATGGAAGAAGTAAAAATGTGGCTTACAAGGTTAGCTGATAAATCTCCCGAAGGTTTCAAACAGATTGGTGAAACTTTATTTTACCATAACAGAATGCCCGCTGTTCATGATGGTCAGGTAGCAGTTAATCTGGCTACTTCAACTATCAAAGACTTCGTTGGTGCATACGATATTTCTCTTTTCAACCCTATCGTTCTCGGCGGTCTTTTTATTGGTGCTATGATGGCATTTGTATTCAGCGCAATGAGTATGAAAGCTGTTGGACGGGCTGCCGGTAAAATGGTTGATGAAGTAAGACGTCAGTTCCGTGAAATTCCCGGTATCATGGATGGTAGCGGAAAACCTGAATATGCGAAATGTGTTGAGATCTCAACAGCAGGGGCACAGAAAGAAATGATGGTTCCATCGCTCATGGCAATAGCTGTACCTTTAATAGTTGGAGTTATTTTCGGAGTACCCGGTGTTATCGGACTTCTCGCTGGAGGTATGTCAACAGGTTTCGTTCTTGCCAGTATGCTTAATAATGCCGGTGGTGCATGGGATAATGCGAAAAAGTATATTGAAAGAGGTAATTATGGCGGTAAAAAAAGTGATTGTCATAAGGCTAGTATTGTCGGTGACACGGTTGGCGATCCATTCAAAGACACGTCAGGTCCTGCACTTAATATACTGATTAAGCTGATGTCGATGGTATCAGTTGTACTCGCAGGGTTGACTGTGGCTTTCAGTATATTTGGATAATAAATTCAGAATATATATGAATTCGTAGGGACGTTGCTTGCAACGTCCCTATTTTTTTTATTAATACCCCTCTGTCACTTCGCGACATCTCCCCTAAGAGGGGAGAAAACACACATTTTTAATGAGGATTTCACTTGTGTACAGGGTTTTCTCCCCCTGAGGGGGGAGTGGCTGAAGGCCGAGGGGGTATATTGAATAGAAGTGATTTTTTATACCGGTTTCTTTATCAGTTCCAGGTAACTCACTGTCCCAGGCAGGTTTTCTTTTAATGGCACTTTTCCCATCGGACATCCCGGAACAGGGCAATTAATTATTTTATGCTCTTTATTATCTGCCGGTTCCCATCCCTTAAGAATAAGTAATGCAAAAAAGCCTATAATAAAAGCAGCAACGACATGCCAGCCGCCTTTAACCCATTTTATAACATCACGGTCATCAGGAAATTTATTTGTTATCGCTACTCCGGCTGATGAGCCAAACCATATCATTGAACCACCAAAACCGACACTGTATGCCAGCATTCCCCAGTCAAAATGCCCTTGCTCAAGGCATAGCTTTGTAAGTGGAATATTATCAAATACCGATGAAAGGAAGCCAAGGCCAAATGCTGTTATCCACGACGCTCTAGGCAGATCATCCACAGGCATAAGGGAAGCACATGAAACGAGGCTGAGCAGAAAGATCGTTCCTTTTATTGCACCGGAAACTTCTTTCCAAGGCACCTTCCTGAAAAATGCCCCGATAACGATAGCGATCCACACACCCAGAGCTGGCATATCGTACAGAATATTTGATATAATTGCACCAGCCAGCATAAGTGCGACGTTAAAGATCTTTATCCAGTCAATTCTGGTATTAGGTGTTGCATCTTTTTGTATTCTTTGATACCTGTCCTGCTGATGAGATGCAAACCATGAGAAAAACAGCAGCGCAACACCTGCTGCAATATAAGCATGAAGAACATTAAAAGCGCTTACCCCATCAATCCACATCATTGTAGTAGTTGTATCGCCAACAACACTTCCGCTGCCTCCGGCATTACTGGCTGCTACAAGTGCAGCAATATAACCGACATGAACTTTCTTCTTAAATACTACAATTGCTATGGCTCCTCCAATAAGTGCCGCGGCAATATTATCAAGGAAAGATGACAGGATGAAAACAAAAATCAGGAGAATGAATGGACCTTTCCAGTCATCAGGCAGGAAATTTGGCAGAATATCAGGAACCCCCGATTCTTCAAATATTTTTGATAATATTGCAAATCCAAGCAGAAGACCAAGAAGATTTACCAGGACTCCCCATTCTCCCTGTCGCAATCCTTTATCCATTAATTGTTCACCAAAGGGTGTAGTCCCGAAAAGATGTTCCAGAAGATGAAATCCCGGATCAAAGGTGAGTTTGAAAGTTAATAATACGGCCAGTCCGGTTACTGCCACCCAGAATGTATGCTTGTGAAAAAGAGCTACTCCAAGAAGAATAAGTCCGAACAGGACAAACTCAAGTCTTACCGGACCGATAGATGGTACTGACTCTCCTGCAGCGAAAAGAGACAATGGTGAAAGAAGTGCTAAAGTAAACATGAACAATTTCTTGCTGTTACTCATCAAAAGTGATCTGAAACATTTTTTCATATATATTTTGCTATCTGGTATCGATTTGAAATTTAAGGGTACGAAGATAAAAACATTTTTGTATTCCATCTCAAGTTCCAGGTTTCTTAAGAGCAGCAGTTCGCGTTATTAATTGCAGCTATTATATCGGGGGGAGAAGAGCATCAGAAACTGAATCCGGGATTTAGGAAATGTGTTTGTTCTGACTTAAAAAGTACCTACGAGCCGGGGGTCTTATTTGTGGCCATAACCATTTTTACCTTCAGACGGTTGCCAATCTCAAGCAAATCAGCAAGATCCTGGACTGTAAGAGTATATTCAAGCCGTAGAATAACAGTTGGTTCCTGCAATGTACTTATTCTGGCCTTTAAGAGAGGTTCAATATCATCAAAGTTAACCTGGTGACTGTCGATATAATATTTTTTATCCTTCGTTACAGAAATTGATATCTGTTGTTTACTAAGATTCTGAGCTGATTTTGAATTAGGCAGTAACAACTTAATTACATTCGGATTAGCCAGCGATGAAACAATAAGGAAGAACAAAAGAAGGAAAAACATAATATCATTCAGAGAGGAGGTGCTGACTTCCGGTTTAAATAGTTTTTTTCTCCTGATAATCATTTTATAAAGCTTTAATGACTTCGTTCACCCGTCTCTGCATCACAATCGAATAGCGGTCTATCATCATCTGCAGATAATGATAGCAGCTGTATGCTATGACTCCAACAATCAATCCTGTGCCGCTGCAAATCATTTTCTGATACAAACCGCCGGCGATGATCCCAATACTTATATTATCGGCCAACGAAATATTATAGAAGATTTTAATTACCCCGGCAATAGTCCCTATAAACCCCAGCATAGGTGCAATACCTGCAATTATTCCCAGGTAACCTGTGTTTTTTTCCATCTCAGATATCTCGAGGTTGGCAGTTGCTTCCATGTAATTCTCAGCATCTTTCGAAGTCTTTACTGCCTGGTTCAGTCCACTCTCCAGGATCCTTCCTATAGATGTATCATCATTCCTGGTATGTGCCACTGCTTCATCAGGTCTTTTGTTCCTGATCTCCTGTATCACATTATAGATAAGGTTTTCATCGACAACTGAACTTTTTCTGATATATAGAAATCTCTCAATGAAGAGGTATATACTGAATATCGAAAGAAGAAGGATTGGGATCATTATAAATCCGCCTTTCATAAGCAACTCTGCCACATTATTGACTGAATTTGTGTCTTTCAGATGCGGCTGATCAATAGCCAGTAAAATGTATGTGTAAAGCATTTTTATCCTTTTAGTTAGCTGTTATAATTCTAAAAGTTCATTGACTTTAAAGAACAACAATTTATTAAAAACAAATGTACAAACTCTTTAGGAAAAACCTGTGGTAACTATTAAATTTGGATTTTTTATTGTATAAATGTATATTCCGATTTTGATTCGTGATCTATATTTGGAGATAGCAATAATTTTTACGTAAAGATTTCGTTCTGATTAATATAAATAATAATACAAAACGTTATGGCTGTAGTCTTTTTAAGTATTGCACAGACTTTTGATTCACTAGGTAACGCAGTTGCTTCTCCGGCACTACCTGTGCAACATGCTTCTGAATCAATTAAATTGATAGATATCATTATGAAGGGTGGTATTATTATGATACCGATCGCTTTGCTGTCCATCATAGCAGTCTATGTTTTTATTGAACGTTATTTTACTATCAGGCGACACATCAGTTCTGATGTAGATTTTATGAATAGCATAAATGAATATATACTGAATGGAAGAACGGATTCTGCGCTCACATTATGCCGGAATACTGCAAAACCTATTGCCAGAATGATAGAGAAAGGTATTTCGCGTCTTGGGAAACCCATTAAGGAAATCGAAGAATCGATCGAAATCGCAGGTAAGTTTGAAGTATATGACCTGGAGAAAAACGTACAAATTCTTGCTGTAATAGCCGGTATTGCTCCTATGTTCGGATTTCTTGGAACAATAATAGGGGTAATAAAAATATTTTTCAATATCTCAATGACAAGCGACGTAAGCATTGGAAGTGTTTCGGCGGGACTCTATGTCAAAATGATTACAAGCGCTGCGGGATTAATTGTTGGTATACTTGCTTATGTAGGGTACCATTGGCTCAATATTATTTTAAATAAAGCGATCCATCAGCTCGAATGGAATGCAATGAATTTCATTGACCTGTTAAAAAGCCCGTCAAAATGATAGATCTTCGTAAGAAAAAAGACTTTACAGCTGAAGTATTTACTTCGGCAATGAACGATATTATGTTCTTTCTTATGTTGTTCTTTATCATAACATCCACATTGCTTAATCCCAGCATGATAAAAGTTTCTTTGCCCAATTCCCGCAGCAGCCAGACACTTCAGAAAAAGGAGATTAACCTTACCATGACTAAGGATAAAGTCTATTTTGTTAACAGCACCAAGGTTCCGTTTGATGCTCTTGAATCTCAATTGAAAAAGGAACTGTCTCTTTCTCCTGAAGCATTCATCATGTTGCGTTTTGACAATGCTCTCCCTATCCAGGATCTGGTTGATGTTCTTTCTATAGGTAACAGGTTGAATTCAAAAATGATAATAGCCACTGCAAAGCCAAAGTAATATCATTTCAGAAGTTTGGTTAGAATTTCTTTATTATCCTGGTATAGTTTCATAGCCTCAAGGATTATTTCGTAAGCTTTTTCCCTGCTCATGAATTGCTCAACAATAACATTCTTATGTTCCAGAGTTTTATAATCTTCAAAAAACCGTTTCAATTCGACCAGGGTATGAGGGGGGAGCTCTGAGAGATCATTCATATAATTAACTGACATATCATTACTGGCAACAGCTATTATTTTGTCGTCACGTTCCTTTCCGTCAACCATCTCCATGGCACCTATTATCTTAGCTTCTATAATACACATCGGATATACATCTATTGAACAGATAACTAAAATATCAAGAGGATCATGGTCATCACAGTATGTCTGAGGTATAAAACCGTAATTAGCCGGATAATGAACAGATGAAAACAAAACCCTGTCGAGCCGTAACATACCTGTATCTTTATCCATTTCGTACTTGCCTTTAGATCCTTTAGGTATTTCAATGATACTTTTTACCATTACCGGGGCATTTTTCCCGGTTTCGATACAATGCCATGGATGAGTACAGTGTTTCATATTATGATTTTTTAAGTCAATTCAAAGTTAGGAATTAACTGAATCTAAATGAGGATCAGGTGTGAGGTAAATTATATTATTTTTGATAAAAAATCAGAAATGAACATACCAGAACTTACAGATATACAATCCGCACATTCACGGATTAAATCATTTATTCATAATACGCCGGTATTGAAGTCACAACAATTAAATGAACTTTTTAACTGTGAACTGTTCTTTAAATGTGAGAACTTTCAAAAAGTGGGTGCATTCAAATTCAGAGGTGCGACTAACGCAGTTTTGTCATTATCACCACGTGAAAAACAAAGAGGAGTGGTTACACATTCTTCCGGTAATCATGCGGCAGCTCTGGCATTGGCGGCGAAGATGAATGGTCTAAGGGCAAATATAGTAATGCCAGGGAATGCTCCGGTTGTCAAGAAAAATGCAGTTGCCGGTTATGGGGCTGAGATTACATTTTGTGAACCAACTCTACAGGCACGCGAAGATGCAACAAGGCAGATTATGGAAAAAACAGGTGCAACTCTTATTCATCCGTATGATAACTTCAATGTTATATGCGGACAGGGTACAGCTGCCCTGGAACTTCTTCAGGAAAAAGATGATATTGAGATAGTTATTACTCCTGTTGGAGGAGGTGGCCTTCTGAGCGGCACTTCAACATTCGTAAAGGGAATTAATAAGAAAATTCAGGTTATCGGGGCAGAGCCTCTGAATGCGAATGATGCTTTTATATCGTTTACAAGCGGTATACTTACTCCATCAGTTAATCCTGTCACCTGTGCTGACGGGCTGCTGACATCTCTTAGCGAACTTACTTTCTCCATCATTAGGAAGAACGTTGATAGAATCCTTACAGCAAAGGAAGATTCAATAATAGAATGTATGCTTCTCGTATGGGAAAGAATGAAAATTATTATTGAACCATCGTCAGCAACAGTTTTGGCAGTTGTAAAAGAAAATCCCGGTTTATTCGAAAGAAAAAAAATAGGCCTTATTATTTCAGGTGGAAACGTGGATTTCAGGAGCCTGCCGTTTTAATTTTTCAATTTGAAATAAGAGATGATCGGATAATGATCGGAATATTTAGCCTTAATAATTTCAAAAAAGCTATTATGAAGAGCATTATCATAAAGTATGTAATCAATCCTGTTCGGAGGATAATTTCCTCTATACGTGAATCCTGCACCATATCCGGAGTTAACAAAGGAATCGTTGAGACCTTTACGAATTCTTCTGTAGGAATAAGATACCGGAGTATCATTAAAATCCCCGACCACTATAACAGGATAAGGAGATTTATTGATATTATCTTTTACTACCTGGGCCTGGAGTGCTCTTTTTACAAATCCTTTTTTCAGACTGACTGATATACTTTTTACCTCATGCATTGTCTCCTTATCATTATATATTGCAAGTTCATTGATAAATGAACGTTCGAGGCCCCTTAACCTGAAGGATTGTAAATGATTATTATAAATTCTGAAAGTGTCTTTTTTAATCAATACATCAGTATATATCGAAAGACTCGAAGATCCGGGATGAATTATTTCTCCTTTTCCTACAATTGGAAACTTGCTGAATGTAACAATTCCATAGTATCTGTTTTTGCCGCTGCCAATTAATTTCATATGTGAATAATATTCTCCTCCAAGATCTGCTAACATAAGAGCCTCTTCCACTTTCGGGTTACCCATAAGGAAGAATTCCTGCAGACATATTATATCGGGTTTCTGAGCTTTCAGAAACTGCAATATTTTTTTCTCTGAAGTGAGACCATGGTTGTTCTCGAAATAATTAAACAGACGGACATTATAGCTTAATACCTTAAAAGTGTTGGCCTTATCGCCCGATGGTTTGATAAGTTGGATGTAATTGGAGAAATGATTAAAGCCGACTGCAATTACCACTACTGATATAAAGGCCTCAAATCTTAATAGCATTGCCCAGATAATTACCATTATGATATTGATTAACAGCAGATAAGGATATGCAAGTCCAAAAAAAGCAGGAAGAGCAAAGTCGACAGGACTAATAACTATTGCCAGATAGGATAGCAAAAGAGCAAAGGCAAAAAATGCATTTACGTATAAAAGGATTTTATATAGGATCTTTCTCAATTACAATATTTTGTGACTACTAATTTATTAGTATTCGTGGGAAATGTTGCTGCAGAATTCTATTTTTTGACAATGGTAGTGATCGGTTATGCAAACAGGTAGATTTCGACGATCAATTTCTTTTCTGGCTCTCTTTGAAAAGAGTTTCCTTTTCATCTTTTGTCAGACTATCATACCCTCCTTTTGAGATTTTTTCCAGAATATTGTTGATTTGTTTCTGGTGCTCAGCTTTTATTTTATTATACTCATATTCATTGGCAACCTTTTTATGGGTGACTTTCAGCTTTCTGCGTGGTTTGAATATTGTCGCAAAAAAATCTAATATCCTGTTGAATCCTTTACCGATATCATGTCCATGTCTCAGATTAACAATATAGAGGTATCCGAAAAAAGCCCCTCCTATATGTGCAAGTTTTCCTCCGGAGTTTATGGAAAAGTCCATTACTGAGGTGAGGATAAAAATTGCCAATGCCATGTACTTTATCTTTATCCTTCCGAATAAAAAAAGCTGAATTGTATAATCGGGAACATAGGTTGCAATAGCAATAACAATTGCCATCACAGATGCTGATGCGCCAATTGCAACAGAATCAGCTACAACACCGGTAAATGCAGGGAAAATATTAAAGGAAGCAATATAGACCAATGCTCCACTGATACCTCCGAGCAGATATACGGCAACAAGTTTTCTTTCATCGAGATATTCAAGGAAGATCCTTCCAAACCAGTATAACCATAACATGTTAAAAAGTATATGCCAGATACCTTTATGAGTGAACATGTAAGTGATTAAAGTCCATGGCCTCGAAAGAAGAGCATTCAGGGAAGCAGGTACGGAAAACAGATCAAGAGCTTTCCCTGATATTTCCGGATTATTGAGCAGGAATCCAACAACTGCAACAATTGTCAGAAAGACAAAAACAGCTATGTTAATATAGATTAGCCTTGTGAGGTTACTTCCATTTCTGAAAACTACTTTTATTTCGTCCCAGATTCCCATTAATATAATGTATTTGTGGTTTTTCTCCAGTATCTTATCAGTATATACCCGAATAACATTCCTCCAAGGTGAGCGGCATGTGCAATATTGCTTCCGGGCTGAGTCACTGCAAGGAATAATTCGAGAGCACCATATCCGATAACAAGGTATTTGGCTCTAATAGGCATAGGAGGGAAGAGAAGGAATAACTGTGTATTTGGGAAAAGAACTCCAAATGCAAGAAGAACACCAAATATTGCACCTGAAGCTCCAATAACAGGGGTATTAAGCAATATTTGAAGGCTTTGCATGTCGGGATCGGTAAATACCTTTCCCTGATTAAAATATGCAGTTCCTTCCTTTAGTACAAGTTGTATATTTTCAGGAGAAAGGATCTGAACAAGATGATTATATTCAAAAAATATTACAGTTTCGTAAGTAAAGGCCGCTCCAAGACCGCACACCATGTAGAAAATAAAGAAACGTTTTGGTCCCCAGACATTTTCAAGTATAGGTCCGAAGATGAACAGGGCATACATATTGAAGAATATATGCATAAACCCTCCGTGCATAAACATATGTGTTACGATCTGTAAGGGTTTGAACGCTGCTGATTTTGGAAAATAAAGCCCGAGCAAAGCATTAAGATCCACACCAAAAACACTTCTGGCTGCATAATAAGCCAGTATCATCAATACATTTAGCATTATGATATTCTTCACTACCGGGGGTAATCCCAGAAAACCTCTGCCGTATCCGTTCATCTATGAGTTATTATAATATTTTTAATTTTATCAATTGTCGGGCCAAACTGGATTTCTTATCATAATCCGACAATATGTCATTTAAGATCATTTAAATCTCTTATCTATTTCATCAAGGGTCAGAATACTTATGACAGGCTTTCCTTTCGGAGAGTAATTTGGAGCACGGCAGGCAAAAAGAGTGTCAAAAAGATCTTCCATTTCGCCCTGACTAAGCACTTTCCCATACTGGATTGCCGATGCATAAGCCATTCCCGCTGCTACCTTCTCTTTCTCCCCGATAGTTGGTTCAGTCTGTGTATTTTTATAATCCTCGAGCAAAATCTCCAGCATTTCAAGAGGATCAGCAGAATCATTGTCTGCCGGTCGTCCATTGATAGTGATTTTATTTTTACCTGAATGCTCTATACTGAACCCCAGTAATTTCAGATCTCCTTCAATTTCTTTCAGTATAAAATAATCAGCGGGATTTAATTCTGCTGTTACAGGAAACATATCGATCTGGCTTATTGCCCTGTCATTACTGAGACATTCAAGATATCTTTCATAAAGGATTCTTTCATGTGCTCTCTTCTGGTCAATAATCATCAGGCCCGATTTGACAGGACACACAAAATATTTGTTTTTTATCTGGAAAAATTTTCTTTGCGACTCCTTTATTCTTTCAAATTGCTCCGGATTATCATTCTCTTTTTCAAGAGCTGTGTAGAGTTTTTCCCAATTAGAGGTATTCTCCCTTTCAAACCGTTCAACAAATCCGGATCTTTCATTTGATCTCTCCTCGCCGTCAAATGGATTAAATTGTTTATTGATCTCAATCTCAGGCTGGTCCGGTATGATATTTGATGACCTCATTACCGGGATATCGATGAGCACTTCATTCTCAAAATCGAGTGAAGGGACAATATTAAACCTGCCTAGCGCCTCCCGTACTGAAGCCATTAGTATCTGCCAAATCGATCTTTCATCTTCAAATTTAATCTCGGTTTTTGTGGGATGAATATTAATGTCAATTGAAGCCGGATCCGCTTCAAGGAAAATAAAGTAAGAGGGGATAGATTCAACAGGAAGGATATTCTGATAAGCCTCAACAACTGCTTTATGAAAATAAGGATGTTTCATGAACCGGTTATTCACAAAGAAGAATTGTTCACCGTATGTCCGCCGTGCATTTTCGGGTTTCCCAATGAATCCTTTTATATTTATCAGGCTTGTATTGGTTTCGAGTGTAATCAGGTCCTGGTTTATTTGCTTTCCAAAAACACCAATTATGCGCTGTCTTAAGTTACCCGCTAAAAGATTGTAGATTTCACTGCCATTGTGATGAAGAGAGAATCTTATATCAGGGTGTGCAAGTACGATTTTCTGAAATTCATTAACTATATGCCTGATTTCAGTATTATCCGATTTAAGGAATTTCCGGCGGGCAGGAATGTTGAAGAAGAGATTTTTAACAGAAAAGCTTGATCCCTCCGGACAACTGCATGGTTCCTGTATTTCAACCTTTGATCCGCTTACTACCACTATTATTCCTGAATCACTCTCTGCACGCCTTGTCTTAAGCTCAACCATTGCAACAGCAGCAATAGAAGCCAGTGCTTCTCCCCTGAATCCTTTTGTCGTAATTGCGAAGAGATCCTGAGCAGTTGTAATTTTTGATGTGGCATGTCTTTCAAAAGAGAGCCTGGCATCTGTCTCCGACATGCCCGATCCATCGTCAATTACCTGAATCAATGTCTTTCCGGAGTCTTTTATTATGACCCTGATATTTTTTGATCCGGCATCGACTGAGTTTTCGACAAGCTCCTTTACGACAGATGCAGGCCTTTGTATTACTTCGCCTGCAGCGATCTGGTTAGCTACCGAGTCGGGTAAAAGCTTAATAATATCGGGCATCAATTAAAATATTACTGTAGATATAGTTAACATCTGATTTGTACACAAGTTCATAAAATGAATTGTGCATCCCTTATGGATCAATCCTGCAAATATATAAATAATTGGTGCATAACCTTTCACAACACACAAGGAGAAGCATATGAAAACGATAATGGTTATTAGAGTTCAGATTATTATCTTTGATAAAAATTCTGGGAAATGAAAAAACTACTTCTTTGTATAATCCTCATCTTTTTTATTGTTGTTTCCGGCTGTTCACATAAATCCCTGAAGGACGAAATAAAAGTAATGACTTTGAATATAAGATATGATAACCCGGAAGATAGTATCAACGCCTGGCCAAGAAGGGCGACCCAGGTTTGTAATTTTATTAAAAGCGAAAGACCTGATATTCTTGGTCTGCAGGAAGTATTATGGCATCAGTATCAAATTCTTGATTCTGCCCTTGCTAATTATTCATCGGTAGGAGTAGGCCGGAACGATGGGTCAAGAGAAGGGGAAATGAACCCTGTTTTCTTCAGGAAAGAAAAGTTTGATATGGTCAGAAACATCACTTTCTGGCTCTCCGATTCTCCCGATGTTGCAGGCTCAAAGGGATGGGGCTCCTCGCTGCCCAGGATTGTTACATGGATGGAGCTTGTTAATAAGGACAGTCATAAACACTTTTTCTTTTTCAATACACACTTCGCCCATGATTCTGACTCTGCCAGACTAATGAGTTCACATATTCTTCTTAATGAAGTTAATAAGATAGCTGAAGGATATCCATTTATAATTTCAGGAGATTTTAATATGCCGCCTACCAGTACCGGTTATTCAATCCTGACGGGTCCGGATGAAAGTGTGCCTTTGTTAAAAGATTCCTATGTAATAACCGAAAAAAGACCTTCTGGTCCTGTCAGTACTTTTAACGGGTTTTCTAACAAATTAAAATCAGCCAGAATAGACTATATTTTCGTAAGAAACGGGCTAAGGGTACTCGATTATAAAACCATTGTTAAAAAGGAACATGGGATCTTTATCTCAGACCACTGGCCCGTAGAAGCTGTCGTTTCCTTAAATTGAAATAATATCATTGGTAACTTCATATTAGTCAGGCTAAATCATCAACTTATTTTTAAACAAAACTTTTTCTGTTTTATAATCTGAAAACTGTTTAAATCAGGCTGTTTTCCGGTAACGTCTAACTGCAAGAGTTGTAAAAACTATCGCAATTGTCGCCAGAGAATAGAGTTCCCTGCTGATGTCATGCATTGTAGATCCTTTAAGCATGACCATCCGGTTTATACGCATAAGATAGGCAACCGGGTTGATGAGGTTAAAATCCTGTGCCCATACAGGCATACTTTCATAGGGTGTAAAGATACCGCTCATCAGGATGAAAATAATCATACAGAAAAATGCCACAAACATATACTGTTGCTGGGTTCCTGAGAATGTGGATATAAAAAGAGCCACACCCAGCACGGCTATAAGAAATATTGTACTGCTAAGGAACAAAAGCAGAATACTTCCTTCAAATGGTATATTAAATGCAATTTTGCCTATGATCAGACCAAGAGCAAGATCTATTAGTCCAATGAGCAGAAAGGGTACCATTTTTGCTATGATAAAATGATATTTTCTGACAGGTGTAACATTTATCTGCTCTATGGTCCCAACTTCTTTTTCTCTTACCATGTTCAGACCAGCCAGAAGGAATCCTATCGCTGTGACGAGGATTACCAGAATACCGGGGAGCATGTAGTATTTGTAATTAAGCAATTCATTGTACCAGTACCTGTTTGTAATTACAATTTTTTGCAGGGGAATAGGTGAAATGGTTGATAAGTTTTTCTTTATAAGATCCGTATTATAATCTCGGATAACACCACTGAAATAAGCCCAGGTAAGCTCTGCCGATGAGGCGTTTACGGCATCAATAGTGGCCAGTAATCTGCCAGGGGTTCCATTTCCTATATCTTTACCAAACCCTTCAGGTATCTCAAGTATCATAGTGCATTTATTCCTGTGAAGAAGATTAATTGCCTCGTCTTCTGAAAAGGTTGAGGATGAAACTTTGAAAAACGTAGATCCATTAAGTTTGTTTATCAACCCTCTCGATTCGGAGGTAATATCTTTATCAATAACAGTAAGTTTAACGCTTTTTAACTCAAATGTTACAGCAGGAACAAGAATCAGCATCTGCACCAGAGGGACAGCAAAAATGGCTTTCGAAATAAATTTATTCCGGAAAATCTGAAGGAATTCTTTTTTTATCAGGTAGAATATCGTTCTCATTCAATAGTTTTTTTCTTATTCAATTAAAAATTAATACATACGATTAATAGATATAATGACTCACGACTAACGATTCACGACTCACTGAAGGCTGATTAATTTTTATCCTTTGTCTTACTTTGTGCTTCGTTACCCGCTTTTATTCCAGTCTGATCTTAAACTTCCTGACACTCAATCCTATAAAGACTAATGTCATGATAATCAGGATAAGTGTCTCTTTCCAAATATACATGATACCTGTCCCTTTTATCATTATGTTTTTAATTATTACAATAAAATATCTTGGTGGAAGAATTGAACTTACATAATCATAAATTTTTGGCATGTTTTCAATCGGGAAAATAAATCCGGAGAGTAGTACTGTCGGCAACATTAGTCCTATAAGGGAGATGAATATGGCCTGTTGCATATTGTCCGATACCGTTGAGATAAGTATTCCAAGACTTAGACTCATTAATATATAAAGCATGCATTCAGCCAAAAGAAGAATAATACTTCCTTTTACAGGCAGTCCGAAAACCAGCCATGATAACCCGAGAATGAGAAGCACATTGATAAAAGAGAGGATAAAATAAGGAGTCACTTTCCCAAGAATTATCTGTATTGGACGAAGGGGAGAGACAAGGAGGACCTCCATTGTCCCAAATTCTTTTTCACGTGTTATAGTAACAGATGTCATAAGAGCACAGATCAGTATAAGTATCAGAGTTACCACACCCGGAACAAACATGTAATGGCTTTTAAGTCCGGGGTTATAGAACATTTTTACTTCAGGGCTTATCCGTAATGAGTTATTTCTTGAAGGTCCGGCTAAATCTGTTGTAAAATCGTTCACTATTGCAGTTGTATAATTTGTGATAAGTGTTGCCGTGTTAGGCTCTGAACCGTCAGCAATAATGCTTAAAGAGGCTTTACCCTCGTTTATAAGTTTCTTGCCAAAACCTTCTTCAAAAACTATTACAGCTTTTGTTTTACCCTTTTTAAATACTTTGTCTATATCGTTGTAATTCAGCAATGTCTCAGTTCTTTTGAAAAAACCCGAGCTCATAATTTTGTCGGTCAGTTTCGTGGTTACTTCATCGTGTGATAAATCGAGTACTGCGACACCGGCATTTCTTATATCGGTGCTGACAGCATAACCAAAAATTAGTATCTGGGCAGCAGGAATACCAAAAAGGATAAATAGTGTCCGGTAATCCCTGAAAATATGCAGGAATTCTTTTTTTACAAAACCGAGGAATCGTTTCATGGTCTGGCTATTTTAATAAACACCTCCTCAACAGAAGAAACATTATATTGCTTCTTAAGCATTTCGGGGGTATCCAGTGCAACAATTTTTCCTTCATTCATTATTGATATCCTGTCACAATATTCTGCCTCATCCATGTAATGCGTGGTAACGAATATTGTGATTCCTCTTGAGGCTGTTTCGTATATTGTCTCCCAGAACTGCCGCCTGGTAATTGGATCGACGCCTCCTGTGGGTTCATCAAGAAATACAATCTTTGGTTCGTGCAGTACTGCCACAGAGAAGGCAAGTTTTTGTCTTAGTCCGAGAGGAAGGTCAGATATCATTCTGTTTTCATATTCCTGGAAATGCAGTTTTTCAAGAAGGTCAGAAAGTCTTTCTTTAATCAGAGATTTCTTCATTCCATAAATTCCGCCATAAAGGACTATGTTTTCTTTTACTGTCAGATCTTCGTATAGTGAAAATTTCTGACACATATAGCCGATATTCTTTTTTATTTGTTCGGCTTGAGTATAAGCGTCAAACCCAGCAACCTTAACTTCTCCTGACGTAGGTTTAGATAGCCCGGAGAGAATACGTATCGTTGTTGTTTTGCCTGCACCATTAGCCCCCAGAAAACCAAAAATTTCACCCTCCGAGACCTCAAAGCTGAGATTATCGTTAGCAACAAAGCTGTCGAATTTTTTTACCAGGTTCTTAACATAGATAACCTTTTTGTTCATCTCTTCGCCCTTGTATTAATTTGTTGTTTTTTAACCTGTCAATAAAATCTTATTCCGCTGTCAAATTTCCAAGTAAAAAATGCTACTGTGGCTTTTCCATCAATTCGAGAAACCGGTCTTCGATTCCTGCTTCAGCTTCATGGACAACCGCATCATTTATCCCTTCCCGAACCAGTCCCTTTGAAAGAGAGTCAGGAGTTGATCCATCAATTAAGGTTACATGCATAGAATCTCCAAAGGGATACGCTGTCAGAACCTCCGGATTTTTTCTCAGTGTTTTAATAAGTTTGTATTTTTCAGCTGATTTTACGGTAAAAAGCTTTCTGCTGAAACCTGTCCTGACATTTTGAGGAGTATCAACTGAAAGGATGTTTCCATCCTGTATCAGAGCCACCCTGTTGCATCGGATGGCTTCATCCATATATGGTGTAGATACAATTATAGTTATGTTATGTTTTTTCAATTTGCCCAGCATATCCCAGAACTCAGATCTTGAAACGGCATCCACACCTGTTGTCGGTTCATCGAGAACCAGAAGTTTTGGCTTGTGTATTAATGCACAGGAGAGGGCCAGTTTTTGTTTCATTCCTCCTGAAAGTTTACCGGTCAGCCTTTTTTTGAATGGTTCAATATGTGAGTAGATATCGGAAATAAGCTCATAATTTTCCTCAACAGTCGTACCGAAAACAGTTGCATAAAAATTCAGGTTTTCTTCTACTGAGAGATCCTGGTAAAGACTGAATCTTCCCGGCATATATCCTATATTCTTCCGCAGTTCCTTATATTCAGTTATGGGGTCCATCCCCAAAACTTTCATGGTTCCAGAATCAGGTATAAGCAGTGATGTAATGATCCTGAACAAAGTAGTTTTTCCGGCGCCATCAGGACCGATAAACCCAAATATTTCAGATTCGTTAACTGAAAAAGAAATATTATCGAGTGCCTTTGTTGCTCCGAACGATTTAGAAATGCCCGATGCTTCAATTGCTTTTATCATATTATCATTTATTTTCTATATTGAAAAGCGCTTCACCCGGCATCCCTGATTTTAGAGATCCGTCATTTACTACATCAATATTTACTGCATAAACAAGGACTACTCTTTCGTCTTTTGTCTGAATTATTTTGGGAGTAAATTCTGCTTTCTCCGATATGTAACTTATTGTTCCCGGAAATGAACTATATCCATTTACACCATTATCGATCCTTATTGTACATTTTTCTCCGGTCTTTATTTTACCAATTTGCGCTCCGCTTACGAAAACTTTAAGTTTGATAACTGACAGATCTGCAATTTTTACCAATGGTTTGCCGGCAGCCGTTATTTCTCCGGCTTCGGCATATTTTTCAATTACAGTTCCTTTAAGGGGGCTTTTTACCGTACACCTTTTAATCTGTTCATTTAAAGTTGCTTTCTTTGATTCATTTACAGAGAGCTCAGCTGCCACTGATTCTTTTTGTGTGTTGTTGGCATTGATTTGTTTCTGCAGAACGGCAACCTGACCTGCCAGATCATCATATTGTTTTTGAGTGGCAGCATCATCTTTCAACATCTTTCCGATCCTAGATATATTTATATTGATGTTTGCTATCTGCTGTGTTAGAATATCATTCTGGGCATTGATTAAAGCGACTCGTGTTACAACATTTCTCATGGCAGCATTTATTTCTTCTTTCTGCAGATGAAATATGGTTGTATCGATAAGCGCTATTGCAGAGCCTTCATCAATCTTTGAGCCCTCAGTGGGATCCAGATGCAGGATTCTTCCGTTTGTTTCAGAAGAAATAATAACTTCTGTTGCTTCAAAATTGCCGTATGCATCAGCTTTGTCGGTATTGTTTTTGCATCCGACTAAGAGCACTGCTGTGATTATTATTAGTGATCTGGTTTTCATGTTGTTATATTGTTAGTTTTTTATTGATTTATTTTCACCTTTTGCCCCCTGCCCCTCTAAAGGGGGTTAATTATTGATCTTTTATTATACATAACCTTATCTGTGGAGATTGGCCCAAGGGGGGATGGGGTCCTGCTATCACAGTTGGGCTATTCTATCTCTTTTCCGCTGATATTCAGGTATTCGATTCTTCTCATTGAAAGGCTTATTTTATGGATCTCTGAATTTATCATAGCCTGTCGTTCAGCGTCAAGTTGATTCAGGTAGTCAGTTGCTGTAATAGTGCCGTTCTGATATTGCGATTCGGCAGAGGCAGTTATTCGTTTCCTCAGGGCTATAAGGCTGGAATCGGTTTCATTAAGAGTTTTGAGACTTTCTATTTCGGCATATTTTAAATCAAGTAGTCTTTTTAAGTTATCAGAAAGATCATTCTTCCTGTTCTGCATAATATTTTGCTGAAATGAGATAATTTGTTTTTCATTTCTTGATTTGTTCCAGTCGAATATATTCCATTTTATGCCTGCTCCGAGAACATAATAAGGAGCAAACTCATTTTTAAAGAAATTACTTCCGGGAGGATTGCCATAACCGATGGTAGCAAATCCAAACGCTTTAGGCATTCTTTTGCTTTCAATAACCTTCATCCCCGCATCCAGTTGTTCCTTCCTTAAATCGAAAAGCTGCAATTCGGGACGTGATAATTCATTTGTCAGTTCTGTAGGAGGTGAAGGCATAATTAACTCAGTTGAACTGCTGATCTCATTACCTGTAATATCGGACAGGATCTTCATAAAGGCATTTTTCCTGATCTCATTTTCAGCAAGTTGTTGTTCAAGATTTATCTTTTCAGACGTCAGTACATCTTCATCTGACTTTATTATTACGCCATTGTTTATTCCTGATTGTATTGACCCGATACGTTTTTTAATAATTTCCATATAATTATTCAAAAGCTCTTTCTGTCGGGCCAGCAGCAAAATATTGAAATAATAGCCGTTTATCTGCTCCCGAAGCTTATACAGGTCAGTTTCGGTCTGTTTTTCATTAATGCTAAGGTCAGCCTTTTCAATTGCCCTGGCGCCTTTGATAGCTCCTCCGTCATAAATAACCTGGTTTATATCGAGAGTAATTTTATATTGTTCATTCGGGAGCGGCTTGATTGCACCTGCTATACCTGGTATTGGAAGAGATCCCAGGACACTCCCCATATCGAGCACGGAAGAATTATAGATGAAACTTCCGTTAGCATCTAGAGTAGGGAGCCATCCCTTTGCCAGATTTTCATCTCTCAGTTTTGAAATATCGGCATAGCCATTTTTTTCAGCAGCCAGGGCATTAGCTTTCATAGCCTGGTCATAGCACTCTTGCAGAGTCAGTATCTTCTGGGCCTGAAGTGGAAACTGTCCCAGAAGCAGTATAATCATTATTATCAATTCTCTTCTTCTCATTTATATAGATTTAGTATTTTAATTTTAAAATTGAGCTAAGCTGCGTGCGAAGGAGTCTTCTTTATTTTGTTATAGCTTTGATTACAAAATCCGCTGCAAAGGTCTTTCTATCTTCAATATACTTATCAAAATTGACTCCGTAATTGTTAAATACTATTTCAAGAATACCTCTTGCTGCAAAGGGAAACACACTAAGAGATGCAATTGTTGTCATAATCTGTGGGAGGTTTTCCTCTGTTATATTGTATTTATACAGTTCATGAGCGTGATGTTCCAGTATAGTTGACCATAATTTTTTAAAGTCGATATTGCTCAGAAGCTTTTTAATCCTTTGAGGGTTATGATTAATTTCGTTTATTATAAAGCCCGGGAGTTTTGGATTATGTTGCATAAAAGAAATATGCTCCCTGAAAAAGAATCTGATTTTTTCTTCAAGTGAAAGCTCTTTTTCAAAAATAGGATTGAATTTGCTAAACATTTTCTTTGCAAGTTTTGTAAAGACGGCTTCAAAAAGGTGATCTTTTGTCCGGAAGTAATAATGAAGCAATGCTTTATTTATGCCGGCACGGTCAGCTATTGTCTGCATTCGTGCACCTGATAGTCCTTCCTCTTCAAAGACAACTGTTGCAGCCTCGAAGATTTTTTCCTCAGTCAGTTTTTCATTTTCACTCATTTTTTAACCTGTTAGTTTAACTATTGAGTTTAACCGAATGGTCAAATTTATGATACATTTTAATAAAAGACAAATATTTTCAGACAAATTTTGATTGTAATTTCTAATTTGCTTAAAATTAGCTATATATGATCTCGCTGGTCAGAAACAATATTATTGTTTAATCAGATGCACAGGAAACTTAACAGCTTGTCCGGGTTTGATTATACGTCAGGACGGCACTATTTTATACTATATGTGTAAGGAATCACAACAATTCATTTGGCTGGATTGCGAATAAATCGATGCACTTGTCTGACAATGGAATTATAGTAAAGGAACAATGGAACTGGTTGGGGAAACAATATCCATATATTGCATTATGTTCATTTGTCATAATGCTGGATCATATTCGTGGGATAATTCATCTAGATCCTGCTTATTATAGCCAGTGTATATCAGTAGCGGATTGTGAATTCCGGAGTGATTTTTAAAATAATACAGTGAATAAGAGGAATTATGATAATATCACCGTTTCATGCAACAAAATTTTTTTTTGATTAATTTGTTTTTATAAAATATAATATTTTATATTTGCAATATATAAACAAATTATATATAATTTTATTATACTATTAATATATTAAACTATGATACCATCAGACCTGATAAAAGGATCTCTAAAAACCATTGTCCTGAAACTGTTAAAAGAGGAAGGGCCAATGCACGGATATGCTATAACACGCAAAGTGGAGGAACTGACCTCAGGGAAAATGAAACTAACCTATGGAGCACTCTATCCAATCCTTCATAAACTGGAAAAGGATGGGTCCCTGGTAACTGCTTCAGAAAATTTTAATAACAGAATAAGGATCTACTATAGTCTTACGCCTAAAGGTCATACCGTTGTCGCTGAAAGAATCAAAGAACTCAGCGAGTTCATCGAATCACTTCAGCAGATTGTCGATACCAAACCAGGAATAAGCCATGCCTGAACTTAGTCTGCAACATATTGATCAGATAAGCAGGGACATTAGCAGAGAGGAGATATCATTTTCCCATTTGCTGGAGGATCTCATTGATCATGTATGTTGTGACGTGGAGAACGAGATGCAGAATGGTCTGAGTTTTTCTGAGGCCTACAGGAATGTCAGACAAAAAATGGGGTCACGCCGGCTTAAAGAGATCCAGAAAGAAACGCTTTATGCAGTTGACACAAAATACCGATATATGAAAAACACAATGAAAATTTCAGGCGTTGCAGGCACTGTCATGTTTGGCTTTGCAGCATTGTTCAAAATTCAGCACTGGCCTCTCGCAGGGGTACTGATGACTCTTGGGGCTTTAATTCTTGCTTTTATTTTTCTGCCTTCAGCCCTTAGTGTCCTTTGGAAAGAGACTCATAACAGGAAAAGACTTTTCCTGGTTTCATCAGCTTTTGCTGCCGGGATGCTGTTTATTTTCGGGACCCTCTTTAAAGTTCAGCACTGGCCTTTTGCAGGAGCACTTCTAACCCTTGCTGCATTATTTGGTATTCTGTTTTTTATTCCGGCACTGGTCCAGAACAGATCGTCCGATCAGCAAAACAAGTCAAAGCGACAGGTTTACTGGCTAGGAGGACTCGGAACTGCACTTTTTTTTGCAGGCATGCTGTTTAAGTTACAACACTGGCCGCTAGCAACCATATTTATAATTATTGGGATAATACTTTTATGCTTTATTGCATTCCCGATATATACCAGGCTTACCTGGAAGGAGGAAAATTATGTTAATCCAAAGTTCATTTTTATGGTCATTGGTTACTTGTTAATTGTTGTCCCGGGAGCCATGTTAACCCTGAGCCTGCAGCATTCATACCAGGCATATTACTATCCATATAATGACCAGCAAAAGGCATTATATAATTACCTGTACAGGCATAACAGTTCTGAGATCACAAGATTTAAAGACTCATTACATTACAATGAGATAGAACGGCTGCATTCAAAAACTACCGAAATTCTTACAATTCTAAGCAATATCCAGAAGAAGATGGTTCAGGAATCGGAAGGACAACCTGGCAAGCCCGCAGTAAGTGCCCGCCAGATAAGTCAGACGGATACCGGTCAGGAAATAATGTATTCCGAACTTTCCAAACCTTTCGATCCCGGCCCTGCAAGGGCATTTCTTACCCCTGGCTGCACTACCCGTAATGGACTTAATTCTTCAATAGCAGAATACGAAAGCTATTTAGCCAGCATAATTCCTGGAGAAGATTTGCTGAAATATAAAAAAATGCTTGATACAGATATATTTCTACCTTCAGGAAACCCCTACAAAGGTGAAATATCTTTAATGGCTGGCCTTCACACTCTTGAAATTATGAAAAACGGACTTCTTACTGTTGAGTCATATGTATTAAATACAATTGCAAATCATAACAACTAATTACATAAGATTATGAACTCCAACGCTTTTACAAACCTGATGTTCGATTGTTTAAAGCATCAGATTGTTGGATGCATAATTCTTTAAAATCAAAAATATATTAATATGAAACAAAAGCTATATATTCTCGGGGTAATTTCGGCTATGATCATTTCCACCGGATTAATACTTAAAGTGGAGCATTGGCCAATGGGACAAATTTTGATCGCTGTCGGAACTTTGATACTCGTTCTGATATTCCTTCCTGCTTCGTTGATAAATAGTTATAAAGCTGAAGGAAATAATCAGAACAGGCTACTTTATATTGTAACATATATTACCTGTTTTGTTGTTTTCACCGGAATGCTTTTTAAAATACAGCATTGGCCTTTTGCGGGCCTCGCACTGCTGATTGCACTTCCATTTCCATATATTGTTTTTCTTCCAGTCTTTTTGGTTGTTACATCGAAAAACAAGAATTTTAATATCTACAATACAGTATTTGTTCTCATGCTCCTGGCTCTCAATTCCGTTTTTTCATGTATGCTCGCATTGAATGTTTCCAGGGAGGTTATTGATGACAGCTATAATTTATCACGAGACTATAAAAGGCAGGAAGAAGCATTGATACAGTTTCCTGAAAAGCATCAGCAATCGACAGTAAATCTGAAAATTGATGAAGTATTAAATATCGTGAATGAATATCAGGATAAGATATTAAAACAGGAAGGTCTCTCCAGAGAACAATGGAATAGTAATCCTGGAAATTTGTGGCGTCCTGAGGCAAGAGGATTGGCTGCAGATGCAATTTTGAATCCTGAGGGACCATTTCCTGGAAATGAGCTGCAGACCTCTCTAAAAAATCTTATTCTGGAATTAGGGAAAAGTTCTGGCTATGAAAGTCTTGCCAAGGATGCGCCTTTAATTTTTGATTACAGGGAAGA
This sequence comes from Bacteroidales bacterium UBA1797, assembly GCA_002319885.1. GTDB lineage: Bacteria > Bacteroidota > Bacteroidia > Bacteroidales > VadinHA17 > LD21. The sequence goes on along the minus strand of DCFT01000112.1, from coordinate 53,527 downwards.
CGGTTTTGGAGGAGAGCCAGGATCACAGATGAATTTCTCCCTGAATCCCCTTTCATGGGCCCTTATTTACCTTGATGGGCTTGAAGCAAATTTGTTAATGATTAAAACAACGGTAAGATAATCCTTTTTGCATTAGCCGATCAGTGTCTGCGGATTTTGATTATGTCTGACAAAAGCCTCAGCGAATTCGCAATTATATTCCAGGCCCCTGAATTTTTCCATTTTTTTATGGATATTTAAATAAAAGTCTTCAGGGTCCTGGCTGGCATGTGCCATACAGGCTGAACCCTTTTTTGTTATTACCGGACCGATATTTACATAGGTTGAGGGTAAAAAATTTTGTGTCTGAATTCCCGAATCAACCTCAAAGTAATATAAATCATATTTCTTCCCCAGATTAAGCCAGGCGTCATATGCTAAAATAGAGCAGATCCTGTGATCCCTGTGGCTATCTACGGGCCAGTGAGTAAAAACTATATCGGGATTTTCACGTTCAAAGAAAGTATTTATCTCAGCATAACGTTCTTTTGTTATTTCAGTACTTCCATCGATCTGTCCGAGAAACTCTGCCCTGGCATTTAAAATTTTACATGCTTTCAAAGCTTCTTCAGTTCTTATTCTGGCTGCTTCATCGTATGATTTGCCGGTAATACCTGCTTCTCCACGGGTGAGATAAGCGGATACAACTTCATGCCCTGCTGCTGAAAATAATGCCATTGTTCCTCCGCATCCGCTTTCCGGGTCATCAGGATGGGCACCCATAACAATAATTTTAAGCTTGTTCCCTGAGGATTTGTCTTTTCCTGAGGCTTTTGAAAATGCTGATACTCCAATTAATGAACCTACAGCTGACAGTCCCGATATTTGTACCATATCGCGGCGGGAAATATTTTTCATGTTTATGTATTACTTTTTATGTTGTCTGAATATAGTAGATCACAATCTAAAACTTTGGTCGAATCTGTGCATTTATCTCTTTCAAAGGTAAGCACATTTTGGGATTATTTTTAATGATTAATTACTCCAAAATTTAATTTACGAATGCATGAAAACTGTTTTTTTTATTCGTTAACTAATTAAACGGGTATCATTTATACCTGAAATAGCTCCTTCTGTCGGTAAAATAGGTCAATACTTCTATTAAGTTTTTACAGGGTACTGTCTCACCATACATTTATCCCAAAATTAAAAACTTTTATGAAAAAATTGATTTTGATACTGAGCTTAAGTCTGCTTATGATGAGTGAAAACATTTTCGCCCAACAAGACAGCGCCTGGACTCTTGAAAAATGCATTGATTACGCGTTAACCCGAAATATCCAGGTAAGGAAAAGCGAACTCATTAACCAACAATATATGGTTTATGCTGAACAGGCTAAGGCACAGCGCTTCCCATCAGCAAATGCTTCAATAGGTCAGAATTTTAACTGGTCTAAAAGTTCTGTAACAGGTGAATCAGGGTTAAAAGGGAGCAACGGTTCGAGTTATTCAATTAATACGGGTGTCACTATTTTCAACGCATCAAAGCTTACTGACCTTATAATACAGGCAAATCTCAGCATTGAAAGCGGCAAGTATTCACTGGAGACTACCAAGGAATCAATCAGCCTGAGTATTCTCGACGCATATCTTCAGATATTGTATGCAGAAGAGCTGGTACGTAACAGTGAGAAGCAGATTGTATCTACTTCCAGTCAGCTAAACCTGGCTGAGGAGAGGCTGAGGCTCAGAGCTATTTCACAGTCGGATTACGCCCAGGTTAAATCACAGCTTGCCAGTGAAAAGCTTACTCTGGCTAATTCGCAGAGTCAACTTGTTATTGCCAGGGTAACACTTGAGCAATTGATGGAACTCCCTGTCTCTGATAATTTTAATATCGCACATCCCGATATCGCAGAATCTTTAAATCAGAAAAGAATACCCGATGTTAAACTTGTATATGAACAGGCACTTACATTAAAACCGCAAATAAAAAATGCTGCTCTGAACAGGGAAATTGCATCATATGATGAGAAAGTTGCCAGAACGGCACTTTTTCCGACACTTTCAGCGAATGCTGGTATAAGCTCGGGGTATTCAAGTCTTAACAGCAGCTCTTATTCCGGACAGTTTAACGACCAGATTTATCCTACCATAGGACTCTCACTTTCAATTCCTATTTATCAGAAAAAACAGGTTAAGACCAGTATCGCAGTGGCGAAAATTGGTTATCAGAACGCAGAGTTGAGTGAGACAGATACAAAAAACACTCTTAGGAAAAACGTTGAACAGGCCTGTGTTGATGTAAGTTCAGCTCAGATCAAATATGAAGCAAGCAAGGAAAATTATTCGGCAACTCTTGAAGCTTCCGTTCTGTCGGATGAAAAATTCAAACAGGGAGTAATCAACTCGGTCGATTATCTGGTGTCAAAAACAAATCTGATAGTTGCAGAAAGCGAATTACTGCAATCAAAATATAACCTCATAGTAAGTTACAAGATCATGGATTATTATATGGGTATTCCTTTAACACTTTAAAAACTCGAAAGAGAAGAGACTAAAAAATTACGATAAAAGTTTAAAAATAAAATGATGAAAAAGAAAACGTTAATAATTATTGCAGGAGTGGCTGTAGTTTCTATTGCTGCTATACTTGCACTGAAACCCTTTTCAAAAAAGGAAGCAGTTGTTAACTTCAATACTGTAAAAGTTGAGAAGGGTAACATCAGCAATACGGTTACTGCCACAGGTACAATTCAGGCTATAAAAACTGTGAATGTAGGCACACAGGTATCAGGAATTATTCTGCACATTTATGTTGATTTTAATGATCATGTTAAGCAGGGACAACTTCTTGCAAAGCTTGATGAGACACCTCTCAGGACACAACTTTCTCAGAGCCAGTCAGCAGTTGATCAGGCGACATCACAGCTTCATTTTGAAGAATCAACGTATAACAGGTTAAAGGTCCTCTTCGATAAGCAGCTTATTTCACAAACTGATTATGACCAGGCATTATACAATTTTGAGAATTCAAAGGCTTCACTGGCTAATGCTAAATCTGCACTCGACAGAGCAGAAGTGAATCTGGCGTATGCCACAATAACTTCTCCGATTGACGGAGTTGTTCTAAACAGGGCTGTTGAAGAAGGCCAGACAGTAGCTGCAAGCTTCAGTACACCAACTCTTTTCACCATCGTTAACGACCTTACTCAAATGGAAGTCCAGACTAGTGTTGATGAAGCTGACATTGGAAAGATTGTTGATGGCCAGCGGGTTGAATTTACCGTTGATGCATATTCCGATCTGAAATTTGAAGGTACAGTCGCACAGGTAAGGTTACAGCCGGTTACAACCAACAACGTTGTTACCTATGTGGTTATTCTGAATGCTCCGAATCCTGATAAAAAACTTATGCCGGGTATGACAGCCAGTGCTATAATCTATGTAGAAGAGAAAACAAATACATTACTCTTATCAGGTAAGGCTGTCAGGTTTACTCCCGATCAGGATTATATGAAGAAGATGTTTGAAAAAATGAAAGTCAGCGGGTCGATGTCAAATATGCCTGCTGCTGGTCCTTCAGGTTCAAAAGGGATGCCTGGTAGTATGCCTACGGCATCAGCTATGACAGCAATGCCCAGTGATCCTAAAACAAAAACCGTATGGATAAAGGACGAGAAATTGGGACTACGGCCTCAAATCATAAAAATTGGAATTGATAATGGAACAAGTATTGAAGTACTCTCGGGTCTAAAGGAAGGAGATGAGGTAATTACTTCTATGGGTGATAAAGAAGTTGCAGGTACAACAAAAAAGACTGATAATGGTCCACGTGGCCCATTCCCCTTCTAAACAAAGGCAGTATTAATTTTAAAATAAATGTTATCATGAATAACACAATAATAGAAATAAGCAGCCTGAAGAAGGATTATCATGTGGGGGAGGTCACTGTTCATGCATTAAGAGGTGTTGACCTTAAAATTCATGAAGGGGAATTCTTAGCTATAATGGGTGCCAGCGGTTCAGGTAAATCAACAATGCTTAATATACTGGGTTGTCTTGACAAACCGACTTCCGGCGATTATCTTCTGGATGGCATCAATGTCAGTTCAATGGAGAAAGATGCTATAGCGAGGCTCCGGAATATGAAACTGGGGTTTGTTTTTCAGGCATATAATTTATTAGCCAGAACAACAGCTCTGGAGAATGTGGAGCTCCCCTTGTTCTATAATCCCAAGATCAGGTCGAAAGAGCGCAAAGAATTGGCTGTAAGAGCTCTTGAGGCAGTTGGTCTTACTGATCGTATGCATCACATGCCCAACCAATTGTCGGGAGGCCAGCAACAGAGAGTAGCAATTGCCCGGTCACTGGTAAATAATCCGGTTCTTATTCTTGCTGATGAACCAACAGGAAACCTCGATACAAGGACCTCTTTTGAAATAATGGAGCTATTCCAGGATCTGAATGAGAAAGGTAGAACAATTGTATTTGTGACTCATGAAACTGATATTGCGAAGTTTGCAAAAAGAAACGTAATGTTCCGGGACGGGAAGATAAGCCGTGAGAGTCTTGTTACTGAACGGTTAAATGCCACTGAAATTCTGAAGACGTTGCCGGTTGAGGCAATTGAAGAATTTGATTAATTAAAAAACTTAAGGAAATGAACTATTCAAATTTATTTAGGATCGCTATAAGAGCGTTGATAAGAAACAAACTGAGGGCATTTCTAACTATGCTCGGTATCATTATCGGTGTAGCTTCAGTGATTGCCATGTTAGCAATCGGCGAAGGTTCAAAGCAGAAAATCAGGAAACAGATATCATCAATGGGAACAAATATGGTTATGGTGATGCCTAATTTTCAAAGGCGTGGAGGTGTCAGTCTGGGAGCTTCCAGCTCAATGGCCCTTAAGTACAGTGATGTTACAGCCCTTCGTGCCGAGGCAACGGCAATTAGTGCGGTTTCTCCGGAAATAAGGGCAAGCGGACAGGTTATTTACAGCAATCAGAATACACAGACAACTATATACGGGGTCAGCGAAGAATATCTAAATATTAAGAAACTTGAAATACAAAGCGGTAGAGTTTTCAACGCAAATGAGGTAAAAAACATGTCGAAAGTTTGTATACTAGGACAGACGGTTGTTGAGAATCTCTTTGGTGCAGGAGCAGATCCTGTAGGCCTTTCAATCAGAATAAAGAACCTCCCTTTTATGATAATCGGAGTACTGAAAGACAAGGGTGAAAGTGGGATGGGCCAGGACCAGGACGATCTGATAATTGCCCCTTATACAACTGTTCAGCGAAGGCTTGCGGCTATTGATTATATAAATGGAATTTATGCGTCAGCCTTAAGTGAAGAGAAGAGTCCAGCTGCAAAAGCTGAGGTAGAGGAAATCCTGAGAAGGACACATAAACTTAAAGAATCGGCAGAAAATGATTTCAGGGTAATGTCACAAACTGAACTTCTACAGACTGTTACTTCAATTACAGATGTTATGACTTATCTCCTCGGAGCCATTGCGGGCATATCACTTCTGGTAGGAGGGATTGGCATTATGAACATAATGTTTGTATCGGTAACTGAACGCACCCGTGAAATCGGATTACGTATGTCTATCGGAGGCCGGGGTAAAGATATTATGAAGCAATTTCTTGCAGAGTCAATTATTCTAAGCATTCTGGGAGGAATGATGGGAGTTATTTTCGGCTACCTTTTAGCCAGACTGGCCGGATCACTTATGTCGAGCCAGGCCATTGTAAAAACACAGTCTGTTGTTCTTGCATTTGTTGTCTGTTTTGTTATTGGTGTTTTTTTCGGATGGTACCCGGCACGGAAAGCTGCAAATCTGAATCCGATAGATGCGCTCAGATATGAATAGAATATTTATCTGGTTTTAATTCTTATAATATAACAACAAACCAATTGTATTTTGTTATACTTTTAAATCCATGAAAAATTTTCTGACGGGAAATAAAATTAAGATTTTGCTACACCTTCTGGCCTGGGCCATAATTCTGGGTATTCCTTTATATTTTTTTAAAAGATGGGAAGTCGGGCAGGATTTTATGTGGATTTATTATATAGGTAACATTATCAATGGAATAATATTTTATACTAATTATCTGATACTGGTTCCAAAATTTTTTTTCGGGAGCCGGAATTATAAATACTATCTGTCGGTAATTTTTCTGTTAACATTTTTATATTTTATCTCTGACAAATCAAATGAACTGGTTTTCAGATATGTGCCTGGACGAAACAACACGGAAGAAGTCGTTAAACCTGAAACAGAGAGAAAAGAGCGGCCTCCTTTAAACCCTGATGATCATCATGGACATCCACCTTTCAGGGAAATGCATCTTTTTAATTATTTGTTTACCTCTTTGTTTCTTGTCTTTTTCTCTGTGGGTATGAGAGTTCTTGAACGTCATTCACAAATCGAGAAACTTCAAAAAGAGCTTGAAAAGGAAAAACTAAATTCAGAGTTGGCGTTCCTTAAGAATCAAATTAGTCCTCATTTTTTCTTTAACACTCTTAATAATATTTATTCCTTGATCAGCATCAATGCGGAGGATTCTCAAAAGGCTGTGCTAAGGCTTTCAAAACTAATGAGATACCTGCTGTATGATTCTGAGCACGGTAATACAAAACTGAGTAATGAGATAGATTTTATGAATAACTATATAGATCTTATGCGACTCAGAATGAGCAATAAGATAAGTCTCAACCTTTCGTTCCCTGAAAAATTCGAAGATATTAATATTCCTCCTTTGATCTTTATTCCTTTTATTGAAAATGCGTTTAAACATGGTATCAGTTACCGTGAAAAGTCATTCATTGATGTCAGCATGACTATAGAAAAAGGGTTGTTAAAATTCAGATGTGCCAATAGCTTATTTAAGGTCAGGGAAGATAATGACCCGGTCTATTCAGGGATCGGGTTGGAGAATGTCACAAAAAGGCTGAATCTGTTATTCCCCGGGAAGCATGATATAAAAATAAATAAATCAGAAACAGAATTTGAAGTACTGCTTCAGATTAATATAGCATAATGATTACAACTATTGCAATTGATGACGAACCTCTTGCGTTGCAGCTTGTTACAGGTTATATCGAAAAAACTCCTGGATTGAAACTTGCCGGGAAATTTGACAACCCTCTCGACGCAGCCGAATTTCTTACAGACAACCGGGTTGATCTGATATTCGTTGATATTCAGATGCCTGACCTCTCAGGAATAGAGTTTACAAGGTTAATGGAGAAAGGACCTAAGATAATTTTTACCACAGCTTTTGAAAAATATGCCCTGGAAGGATATAAACTTGAGATAGTTGACTATTTATTAAAGCCATTCAGCTATGAAGAATTTTTAATGGCTGTGCATAAAGTTCAGAAGTTACTAAGGCTCGAACAGAACACTCCCGCAAGAGTAGACGTCAATAATGAATTCCTGTTTCTGAAGTCTGATTATAAAATTAAGCGCTTAAATTTTAATGATATTTTATACATTGAAGGGCTCAAGGATTATGTAAAAGTTTACACAAAAAATTCAATTAAGCCTGTTCTTTCACTTACTTCTCTTAAACTTCTGGAATCAAAGCTTCCTGAAGAGAAATTCATGCGGGTCCACCGTTCTTTCATTGTAAATCTTGAAAAAATAGATACAATCGAACGCAGCAGGATCGTTTTTGGCAAGGAATATATTCCCATAAGCGATCAGTATAAGGAGAAATTTCAGGTATTCCTCGATAAGAATTTTTTATAGGATTCAACACCCACTGCCGCTGCGCGGCAGTCCCCCTAAATGGGGACTAATTCGGTGTCCTTGATGAAATTATTGATAAACTAAGAATTTACTCCCCTTTAGGGGGGAAGGGGTGCAAAAAATTACGGCAAGATCATTTTATAGCCTATCCCGTGTACTGTCAGAATAATCTTTGGACTATTGGGATCAACTTCGATTTTCTGCCGCAGTTTAAGGATAAAATTATCCACCGTTCGGGTTGAAATATCAAATTCAATGCCCCATACATCGCTCATGAGATCATCGCGTTGAATAATTTTGCCTGCATTCATATACAGGTAATGCAATATTCCAAATTCTTTGTATGACATTTTGATTTCATTAGTTCCCTCAAGGGCCTGATAACTTTTGAAATTAACTCTAATATTCCCTATGCGTATAAATTCTGGTTCACCTCCTCCTTCTTTTCCAATTGGAGCACGCCGCAAAATTGTTTTTATCCTTGCGAGTAACTCTCGCAAGCTAAATGGTTTAGTAATGTAATCATCGGCTCCTAGCTCCAATCCAAGTACCTTATCAATTTCCTCACCCTTAGCCGTCAACAGAATAATAGGGGTATTTACTCCTTCTTTCCTTACAGTTTTACAAATATCAAATCCGGATATTTCTGGCAACATAATATCAAGTAAAATAAGATCATACCGGCATTGAAGTATTTTTTGAAGACCCGTGGACCCTTCCATTGCAGTTTCTACTTCATAACCTTCGAGTTCAAGATTATCTTTCAGACCATTTACCATAAGCAATTCGTCTTCAACTATCAGTATCTTTTTCATAGTTAGTAAAGTTATTTAACCGGAAATAAAAGTCTGAACAGTGATCCCGATCCGGGTGAACTTTTGACATATATCTTACCTCCATGAGAGTCCATAATATGTTTAACTATAGCTAGTCCCAATCCTGATCCTTTCACCTTATTAGCCAGATTCGTTTCTGTTACCCGGTAAAATTTGTCAAAAATGTACTTCTGATTTTTTTGTGAGATTCCAATTCCATGATCCTCCACTTCAATGTACACATACTTCTCAGACTTTCCTGTTCTGACAACAATGTCCTTTTTTTCGGTACTGTATTTCATAGCATTGTCAACAAGATTCACAAGGGCGTCGGTAACTGCTTCCTTGTCAACCATAACTGCTGGTAGTGTTTTATCAGGACTGAAAGTATAGCTGAATCCTTTCTTTTTTACTGAATACCGGAAAGACAGAGCCGCGTTTTCAACGATTTCATTTATATCAGTCTCGCTGAAGAAGTATTTTCTTTTGTTACTTTCAATCTGAGAAAAATTAAGAATTCTGTTAACTATACCCGAGAGACGGGTTGTCTCACTCAAAATAACAGCATAATACTCCTTAATTTTCGCCGCATTTTTCAATCTTCCCATTTCGAGTGTCTCAATGTACATTGTTATCAGTGCAAGCGGAGTTCTTATTTCATGCGAAACACTGGAAACAAAATCGCTCTTTAACTGTGAAAGCTCAACCTGTTTCCTGACATTTCTGAAAATCAGCGCTGCTCCGAAAATTAAGATAACATCTACTAATCCAATCATAACCAGATTTCTCCTGATCCTGTCTTTCGTCAGATCAGCGATTGTAGCGTCTTTGAGTTCTATCCCCATTGTGTAGTTTTTCAACAGCCAGAAGGGTTCTTTATCATCAATATTCCCCGGGATATATTGCTTATTTGAAGTATAAACAGGCAAAACACCTCCCAGGTGATAGACTGCAATATGAAATTTCCCCTGTGCTATCTCCTGAATCCTGGGATCGAGGACCTTGCTGATAAATTTAACCGGATCAATAACCAGGACATTTGTTACCTCTTCATTCTTAACGAGTGTTAAAAAAGCTACACATTGCATATCTTTGCCCATATTCCCCAGGGGTATTATTTTTCGGTAACCTCCTCTTAAGTAAGTCCTTAACTGATCAATTACTGTGTAATTATTTTTAATCATTGCTCTGATATCGGGAAGCAAGGTGCTATCACGATATGAATAAGGTTCGGATGAGATAAATTCAAGCTTTTTATCGAAATGGATAAGGCAGTTTACCTGAAATTCGTTAATTATTTTGTTTAGTCCGGCTGAATCAGAGTTGAAGTTGTTTAAATTATTCTCGATCCGGCTTGCAAAGTTGCTTATGATATCGTCGGAATATTGATTTATTGAAAACAGAATTGCGTCGAGCTGATTTTTGTAAATATTCTGAATGACCTTTTCATTTTGCCTTAGATTGCCGATCTCAAAAACTGAGAATATCATAACAGGCAGGACAATGATCAACAGGATTAATAAACTCACCTTGCGTAATGATGACCCCATGAACAGATAATTTCTTTAAATATATAGAATTTCGGATGAATATTTTTCAGTGAAAACAAAGAAAGGAGGAAGGTTTATCAACCTCCTCCATTTCCCAGGTAACAACATGCGAAAATTAGTCTCCTGATTTCTTGATTTTTCTCCAGTATTCGATGTATTTAGTTTGCGAGAGGATGCCAACCGGACCTTCATAAATCCCTCCGTCTCCGCCCGTATCGAGAACTCTTACTGCTATTACATATGTCTGATTTTTCTTTAGTAAACCGTCGGGTATATAGTATCCCCTGAAGGCTGTCCATTCACCGCTTGTTGACACATCATCCCATTTCTTTGCCGGGAACTTTCCGGTAGAGCCAACTAAAATTCCATTTATGAAAACCTGATCGATATCATCTATCTTACCCATTAGCAGGACCATTTTTTCATCACTGTTGCCCTGATATGTGAATTTTTTGCGATACCATGCATAGCCATCATAATCTCTGTAGCCCTGATCTTCCCATTTTGCCGGGACAAAAATTTCTGACCAGCTGCTGTCATCAAAATCCGACTCTTTACGTCTGGGATCATCACCAGTTTGAAATTTCCATAAAGATTGAAGATTCAGATCAAGGTTTACGGATGTCTTTCCTCCATATAAACCTATATTACCGCTTACAATTCCACCCTGGTCGTACGAGTCGTATACTTTTACAGCTATAAGATTTGAGCCATCGAAGTTGATGTCCTCCTGTGGGATATAATAAATGCGTTCAGCATTATAAGCAGTGTTATAATTTGGAGGGAAGCCTCCTGATGCACCGATTTTATGTCCATTGAGATATACCTCATCAACATCATCAATATATCCCATATTCAGGTAAAGCATACGGTCTTTATAAGCTGATGGGATCTCAATATTTTTCCTGTAAAAAGCATAACCATTATAGCCGTTGAACCCCTGGTCTTCCCATGGTGATGGCACATGAATTGACTCCCATTTACTATCGTCAAATTTTGGAGATATCCATTCTTTATTTATACCTATGGAAAACTGCCAGCGGCCTGTCAGATTCTTCAGCAGAACCAGATTGTCTTCAGCCGGATTTGCTTTTGTTGACTGGCTGAACAAAAGTATTAAAGCGGTAACCAGTAAGATTCCTGTCCTCCGGTTATTTAGAAATTTTATCATTGTTCGTCCTCCTCGTTTGAATTATCATTATTAAAAATCACGTCATACACAAATCCCCAGAATGATCTGTATGAATAAGAATATGAATGATGTTTTTTCTTATAAATGTGGTAGTTATCAGTTGTCATTATGCCAATCGGTCCTTCGTAAATGCCTCCCAGTCCCTGTCCGTCATAGACTCTTACTGCAATTGTATTGGATCCGTTTCTGTTTAACAGACCTTCCGGGATTTTATACGTTCTCGGCATTGTCCATTCCCATCCTGTGTTTTGTACACCTATCCATGACTTTTTTCTAAGATCATAGACATTTCCAATGTGCTCTCCATTCAGATAGACATCATCAATATCATCAATCTTTCCAAGTGACAGAAACAATTCTTCCTTACTCAGATTCTGAGGCACAGTGAACTTAAGTCGGTACCAGGCATATCCGTCGTAGTCTTCATACCCCTGGCTCTCCCAGGTTGCAGGCACATTAATTGTCTTCCAGGCTTCGTCATTGAATTCCACTGCTTTCCAGCTTTTATTATCGCCGGTTTGAAATTTCCAGCTTCCATTTAAATTTAGGCTGAGCAAATCGATATCCTCATCGTAATAAATGCCTGCAGGCCCTTCGACAATACCTCCATCCCCATAAGTGTCATAGACTTTTACAGATATAACATTATCGCTACCATCTTTAAGGTAATCGGCAGGGATTATGTATTTTCTGACTCTGTCATAAGCAGTTACAAAATTTGGCGGAAAGGATCCGTTTCTGCCGACCTCTTTCCCGTTAAGATATACAACATCAGCATCGTCAATGTGGCCCATCATTAAATAGATAGTGGTATTTTCAGGAATGCCGTTAACTTTGAATGTTTTCCGGTACCATGCGTATCCATTATAATCGTTATAGCCCTGATCCTCCCACTTTCCGGGTACAGTAATCTGATCCCAGCCAGAATCATCGTAAGAAGGATTTGCCCATTTGCTGTCGTCTCCTATTGAGAATTTCCAGTATCCGGAGAGAGATACAATTTTTCGTAAATCATCAGCCTTCACAGAAAGACTGAGTGTACATAAGATTATGAAAAATGCCACGAACCCGTAATGTTTTGTTTTCATGATTGAAGGTTTCAATTTTAGTATTTATAGAAATTTGTCATCATTTATATTCATTTTTATGACGATTCTTAATTTGTAATACAAAGTTGCACTTCAGAAAATGAATCGCTGTCATAGTTGTGTAAAGAATTGTCATCAATTGTCATGGGAATGTAAAATGTTATAAGGAGTCTCTTAACCACACAGGACACAAAGGTTAACACAAAGATCACAAAGGACTGATAAACTAAATACATTCTCTTAGTGTACTTTGTGCCTGCTTTGTGAACTTTGTAGTTAACGGTCATTTTCAATAAAAACCGTCAGAATTTGTTTTTTTAAAAACATATTCTATATTTGCAGTTGAACGGAACTTAAAATGAAGACTATTTGTACATATTGGCGTTGGTGGTTAAGAATTTTTCACTTTTTGACGTGAGACTGCCAGCTATTTGTATATAATATTATAAGATATTAATCAGAAGCCTGTCGTAATCACGACAGGCTTTTTTGATTTTTAAGAAACAGGGAATTTTGAAAAGTAGATGTGACAGAATAAAAACAAAAACTATGATACAATTTAAGATTAAAACAATTTCAAGGAGGCTGTTGGCTGACATAATAACTCCGGTGAGCATATATCTTAGAATCAGAGACATCTATCCAAACTCTCTGTTATTGGAAAGCTCTGATTATCACGGTAATGAAAACAGTTATTCTTTCATTTGCATGAAACCGGTGGCAGGTTTCGAGGCTGATAAAGGAACTATTACCGAAACTTTCCCTGACGGTTCGACAATTGTTACTGATATAGCAGATAAACAGACGTTTAATACAAGGTTCTCTGCTTTTGCTGACACATTTGTTCAATCAGATTTGCAGGAAGATATCCCGGTTAACGGACTGTTTGGTTACCTGTCGTACGACGCTGTTGAATATTTCGAAAAGATTGAATTTAAACAAAGTCCTTACTGCGAATATGAGATCCCTGATGCCAGATATCACCTTTATAAATACATTATAGCAATAAACCATTATCTGAACACACTGCAGATAATTGAAAATCAGGTAAATGGCGAATCCAGTGAGCTTGACAGGATTGAATCATTACTTAACAGCAGAAACGTTGCTATCTACTCTTTTAAAACTGTCGGGGATGAACATCGTAATATTTCTGACAAACAGTATATGGCTATGGTAAGTAAAGGGAAAGAACATTGTTATCTGGGAGATGTTTTTCAGGTGGTTTTATCCAGGCAATTCTCGCGGCAATTTACTGGCGATGAATTTAATGTTTACAGGGCTTTGAGGTCGATAAATCCTTCTCCTTATCTTTTCTATTTTGATTATGGGAATTATAAGATATTCGGATCATCACCCGAAGCCCACCTGAAGATTATTAAGGGGAAAGCTTTCATTAATCCTATTGCCGGAACATTCAAGCGTACCGGCAATGATGAAAAAGACAAGCTTCTTGCGCAGGAACTTTCAACCGATCAGAAAGAAAATGCAGAACATGTTATGCTGGTTGACCTTGCACGGAATGATCTGAGCAGACATGCAGACAATGTCAAAGTTGAAAGCTACCGGGAAGTTCAGTTCTATTCTCATGTTATTCACCTTGTATCAGCCGTTTCAGGAGAGCTTAAAAAAGGTACAAATGTTGCAGACATGATGTCTTCAACCTTCCCTGCCGGCACACTTTCAGGAGCTCCTAAGTATATGGCAATGAAAATCATAGATAAATTGGAAAATCAAAGACGCGGGTATTATGGAGGAGCAATCGGCTTCCTCGATTTCAGGGGTCATTTTAACCATGCCATAATGATCAGAACTTTTCTAAGCAAAGCCAATACTCTTTATTATCAGGCAGGCGCCGGAATTGTTGCCAATTCTGACGAGGAGATGGAACTGCAGGAGGTTAATAATAAGCTTGGGGCACTCCGAAAAGCTATTGAACAGGCAGAAGAAATTAAGTAATTCTTAATTATTATTATATGAAAAAGATATTGGTTATTGATAATTACGATTCATTCACATACAATCTGGTTTATTACATTGAAAAGCTGACAGGGATATGCCCTTCTGTCTATCGTAATGATGAGATTAAAATAGATGAAGTTGAGGGGTTTGAAAAAATTGTTATTTCTCCCGGACCAGGAGTTCCGGTTAATGCAGGGATTTGTATTGATCTGATAAAATGCTACGCTCCGACAAAAAGCATTCTGGGTATATGTCTTGGACACCAGGCAATAGGAGAGGCTTTCGGAGGCAAAATTCTGAATCTTAATTCTGTATTTCATGGGATTGCCACTCCGGTGCTGATAACTGATATTAATGACCCTCTTTTCAAAAATATTCCTTCTTCAATTATAGGAGGAAGGTATCATTCATGGGTAGTGTCGGGTGATGATTTACCTGAATGTTTTAAAATCACCTGCAAGGATGAAAACGGGATAATTATGGGCATAAGTCATAAAGTCTACGATGTACGAGGGCTGCAGTTCCACCCCGAATCAGTTCTTACAGGGTATGGTATGAATATAATAGAGAACTGGATTAATTATTAGATACCGGTTGAATATTGTTAATCATTTACAGTAGTCTGATGAAAAAGTTAAATACTAAAAAACATGCGTGAAACACTGAATCATCTCTTCGACCACAAAACTCTTTCCCGGCAGGAAGCAGAAAAAGTTCTTACCAACATTGCCAATGGTAATTATTCAGAGTCGGAGATTGCTGCTTTTCTAACTGTCTATCTTATGAGGAGCATCACTGTTGATGAGCTCACCGGATTTCGCGATGCTCTGCTTAACCTTTGTATCAGAGTGGACCTGTCAGAATTTGATCCTATGGATGTTTGCGGCACGGGCGGCGATGGGAAAGACACTTTCAATATATCAACACTCTCTACTTTTGTTCTTGCCGGGGCAGGTATCAAAATAGCAAAGCATGGAAATTATGGAGTAAGTTCAACGTGTGGTTCGTCTAATATTCTTGAGCATTTCGGCTATAAATTTTCCACCGATAGCGAAAAACTAAAAAAAGAGATTGATAAATCAGGAGTCTGTTTTTTACATGCTCCCCTCTTCAATCCCGCAATGAAAAATGTGGCACCTGTAAGGAGAGCTTTAAAAATTAAGACATTTTTCAATATGCTGGGACCAATGGTTAATCCCTCATTTCCCACGAAACAACTAATAGGTGTTTATAGTCTAGAACTTGCCCGTTTGTACAACTATCTGTACCAGCAATCATCAATGCAGTATATGATTATTTTTAGTCTCGACGGATATGACGAGGTTTCTCTTACATCTGAATTCAAGTATATTCTTAATGGTGTTGAACATATTGTTTCACCTGAAAAGATGGAGTATAAGAGAGTTGACCAATCCGGGTTGAGTGGTGGAAGAAGTGTACAGGAAGCAGCTGATCTTTTTATCAGAATTCTGAAGGGTGAAGGCACAACAACCCAGAATAGTGTAGTGATTGTAAATACCCAGATGGCACTGAAATGTTATTACCCGGCAAAATCATTTGAAGAATGTCGCGAAATCGCAAGCAATTCTCTTTTGAGCGGGAAGGCTTATAAAGCATTTACTAGATTGATTCAATTGCAACTATGACCATACTTGATAAAATAATTGAAAACAAAAAGGTAGAGGTGAAATTACTTGCCAGTATAACTCCTCTCAGCGATCTGAAAAAGAATGAATTGTTTGAACGGCAGGCTATTTCTCTCTCAGAGTCTATTATGAATAAAAGTAAGACAGGCATTATTGCTGAGTTCAAGAGAAAATCTCCTTCAAAAGGTATAATAAATTCATTTTCTGCAATTGATGAAGTTACATCAGGCTATTTCAGGGAGGGCGCATCGGGTGTATCCGTTCTTACTGACACACAATTTTTTGGTGGTTCAAATGCCGACCTTTTGCGCATTAGAAAGGAGAGTATTTTCCCAATTCTACGGAAAGAGTTTATAATTGAAGAATATCAGGTCATTGAATCAAAGTCAATCGGTGCTGATGCAATCCTTTTAATAGCTGCAGTTCTTGGAAGAAAGGAGCTTCTGAATCTTGCAAGATTAGCCCGTTCCCTGAACATGGAGGTCCTTCTGGAAATACATGAACCTGCCGAACTTGATAAGGTAAACCAGTATGTAAATATCGTTGGTGTAAATAACCGGAATTTGAAAACATTTGATGTAAACACTAATATCTCTGAACAGGTAGCCGATAAAATACCCAAAGGGTTTATAAAGATTTCAGAAAGTGGTATCTCTTCACCACAGGCAATAAAAAAGCTAAGAGAGGCAGGATTTGACGGATTTCTTATTGGCGAGAAATTTATGAGGTCTCCTGACCCTGTAAATGCTTTTTCTGAATTTGTTAAAGAAATAACCTGAAGCAATGATAAAAGTCAAAGTATGTGGTATGCATGATCCTTTGAATGTAAAGGAGATAGCAGAAGCTAAGCCAGATTTCATGGGATTTATTTTCCATCCTGAATCACCCAGATATGTTGGTGACAAACCGGAAATAGAACTCTTCCGTAATGTGCATTCAGATATTAAAAGGGTAGGTGTATTCCTGAACGAAAACATTAGTAAGATACTTGAAATATCGGCTCAGACAGGACTTGATATGATTCAACTGCATGGAAACGAATCACCTGTATCATGTTTTCAGTTACGATCATCGGGACTTGCTATAATTAAGACTTTCAATATTGACAATGAATTCAGTTTTGAAATTCTGAAACAATATATGCCTGTTTGTGATTTTTTTTTATTTGATACTAAAAGTGATAAGCCCGGTGGAAGTGGTACTAAGTTTAACTGGGAAAAACTAAAAGAATACTCCCTTGAGAAGCCATTTTTCCTTAGTGGAGGAATAGGGCCCGAAGACCCGGGTGCACTCAGACTGATTGAAAACAGTGGATACTTTGCTATTGATATAAACAGTCGTTTTGAAACTGCTCCGGGAATTAAGGATGTTGAACTGGTAACAGAATTTATTAAGACAATTAAAATGACAGGCAATGAACTTTAATGTAGATGAGCGGGGTTATTACGGGGAATTCGGAGGCGCATATATTCCTGAAATGATGTATTCCGATATAAAGGAATTGAAAGATAATTACATTAAGATACTTGATGATGAAAAATTCAAAGATGAATTTCATTCATTGTTAAAGCATTATGTAGGAAGGCCTTCTCCTTTGTTTTTTGCCTCGCGGTTGTCGTCGTATCATGGTACAAAAATCTTTCTGAAACGGGAGGATCTTAATCATACCGGAGCGCATAAAATCAACAATACAATAGGACAGATATTAATTGCAAAGAGTCTTGGTAAATCGAGGATCATTGCTGAAACAGGAGCTGGACAGCACGGCGTTGCCACTGCAACAGTATGTGCCCTTATGGGGATGAAATGCATCGTTTTTATGGGACAAACCGATATTGAAAGGCAATCACCGAATGTATTGCGTATGAAAATGCTTGGCGCTGAAGTAATCGCTGTTACAAGTGGAAATAAAACCCTGAAAGATGCCACTAATGAGGCTATCCGTGACTGGATCGGTAATCCGGTTGATACTTATTATATTATTGGTTCGGTAGTAGGACCGCATCCATATCCCGATCTGGTTACAAGGCTGCAGTCGGTAATAAGTGAGGAGATGAAACTTCAGGTCAGGGAAGTTTCCGGGAAAGAAAACCCTGATTACATAATAGCCTGTGTTGGAGGAGGGAGCAACGCTATTGGCTCTTTTTATCATTATCTTACAAATGAACATGTAAAATTGATTGCCGTTGAAGCAGGAGGGAAAGGAATTAAAAGTGGAGAAACAGCTGCAACAATGGTAATGGGCCGTCCGGGAATTATACATGGTAGCCGGACTATGCTTATGCAGACAGATGATGGTCAGATAACGGAACCTTATTCAATTTCAGCCGGACTCGATTATCCGGGTATTGGACCGATTCATTCATATCTTCATAAGTTAAAGAGGGTCATTTTCGATAATGTAACCGACGATGAGGCTCTTGAGGCTGCATTCCGACTTACCCGTCTTGAGGGAATTGTCCCGGCACTTGAATCGGCTCATGCACTTGCATGGTTAGGAAAACATCGTTTCAATAAAGAGGATGTTGTAGTAGTAACAATTTCAGGAAGAGGAGATAAAGATATGGATACCTATATAAAATACATGGAAAAGGGAATATTTAATTTATGAATTCCCCTGGTGTATCTTAGTGTTATACTTTGTTTGCTTTTATGGTAAAAATGAATTCAATTACCCACAAGAAACATTAAGTGATCTACAGACTATCACAAATTGCAATTTAAATTTAGTTCGTTATAGTATGAATCGGATTGACAAACTTTTCAGGCAGAAAACAGGCAATATACTTTCAGTCTATTTTACAGCCGGGTACCCAAAGCTTGATTCCACAGTCGGAATAATCAAAGCTCTGGAGAATGCCGGTGCTGATATGATTGAGATCGGTATACCTTTCTCTGATCCAATGGCTGATGGACCAGTTATTCAGCGTAGTAATGAAAGAGCGCTTAAGAATGGAATGACCCTTAATCTTCTTTTCGATCAGTTAAACAATATCAGGGATGAAGTGAAAATACCACTGCTTCTCATGGGATATTTAAACCCTGTTATACAGTTCGGGGTAGAGAATTTCTGCCTGAAATGCAGTGAGACAGGTATAGATGGTATTATTATTCCCGACCTGCCCCCTTTGATCTATAGTGAGCAATATTTTAGTGTTTTTAATCATTATGATCTTTATAATATATTACTTGTTTCTCCCCAATCCTCTGATGAGAGGATTTTCGCTATAGATAAGATAAGCCGTGGATTTATTTATATAGTGTCTTCATCATCCATTACCGGGACAAAAGACAAATTCACTGATACTCAGATTTCATATTTCAGAAGGATACAAGAGATGAATCTGAAAAACCCCGGATTGATTGGTTTTGGCATTTCAAACCGTGAGACATTTGTAGTGGCAGGGCAATATTCCCGGGGAGGTATTATAGGTAGTGCCTTTGTGAAAGTCATAGGGCAGGAAGGAAATTTGAATGAGAATGTATCTCAGTTTATCAGTAATCTCAAAGAAAAATAGAGGCAGTTAATAAAAAAGTATATAAAATTCACAAATACCCCTCAAAAAATATCATAATTATTAAAAAAACATATAAATATTTTGAAATACCCCCTAAAATAGCATATGTTTGTATCAAATATTACTTTTTTATTACTTCAACATTAAATTATTGACTGATGAAAACTTCCGGAAGAAGATACTTCTTGATACTCTTATTTTTATTTATCAGCAGTACAGGTTTATTTGCCGCTGATAATACTCACATTGATTCAGGAGCAACGGCATGGATGTTGACATCCACGGCTCTTGTCTTACTGATGATTCCGGGATTGGCGATGTTCTATGGTGGCCTTGTACGTTCAAAAAATGTGCTTGGAACGATAATGCATAGTTTTGTGGCAATGGGTATTATTAGCGTTGTGTGGGTTATCGTCGGATATAGCATGTGTTTTGGAGGGAATGTTTTAGGAGGGTGGTTTGGATGGAATAAAGACTATTTCTTTTTAAAAGGAATTGACACTAAGATTATGGATGCCGGTATTCCTGAATATGTATTCACTATGTTCCAGGGCAAGTTTGCTATTATAACGCCGGCTCTGATAGCAGGTGCATTCGCGGAAAGAGTTAATTTTAAAGCGTATTGTTTTTTTATAACTATATGGAGTCTTCTGGTTTATAATCCCATTTGCCATTGGGTTTGGAGCTCAGATGGTTTCCTTTTTCACCTGGGAGCAAAAGGGGCTATAGATTTTGCAGGAGGAACAGTTGTTCATATTTCTGCCGGGGTAAGTGGACTTGTTGCAGTACTTTTCCTTGGAGCACGCAGAGGCTATCCCTACCAGGTGATCCGTCCTAATAATATGGTAATTACAATGCTTGGTGCAGGTCTTCTCTGGGTTGGCTGGTTCGGGTTTAATGCGGGCAGCAGTATCTCTTCTGGATTAAGCACAGCACAAGCGCTTACAGCAACTCAGGTTGCCGCTGCAACTGGTGCTCTTTCATGGATACTCATTGAAAGTTTCCACCAGGGAAAAGCAACAGCTCTGGGTTTTGCCTCGGGAATTCTGGCAGGTCTGGTCGCTGTAACACCAGCTGCAGGTGTTGTTCAGCCTTATGGCGCTATGATATTAGGGTTACTGGCTTCATTCGTTTGTTATTCTGCTATCCAGTTTAAAAACAGGCTTGGGTATGACGATAGTCTCGATGCATTTGGGATTCACGGAGTAGGAGGAATTGTAGGAGCTCTGCTTCTTACATTCTTTATTCGTCCTTCGTGGATGAGCGATGCAGCAACTATTACAGGAGGAAAATGGACAATCTGGAATCAGCTTGGTGTACAGGGTCTGGCAGTATCGATCGCAATTGTATATGCAGCAGTGATGACTCTTATAATAATCTTTGTACTGAATAAGTTTATTAAGTTTAAATCGTCAGAGGATGATGAAATGGCAGGACTCGACAGGTCTTATCATGGTGAAAGAGGATATGGAATGTTAAATCCAAGTTAATCAGGTAATTTTGTAAATGTCATAAGATGAAATTAATAACAGCAATTATCAGAGAAGTTCAGCTCGACAAGGTTCGTGAATCACTTATTGAAGCTGATATTAAAAGGATCACTGTCAGCCGTGTCTCAGGTCATGGTCAGCAGAGAATTGAAGAAATGTACAGGGGGCAGATAATTATTCCTGACCTTATCCCAAAAATCAAAATTGAGATAGGAGTCAATGATGCTTTTGTAGAAATAACAGTGAATGCGATACTAAAAGCTGCGCGTACTGATGGAACCGGAAGTGTTGGAGACGGGAAAATTTTTATAACTCCACTTGAGGAGTGTATAAGAATCCGGACAGGAGAGAGAGGCGGAACTGCAATTTAAGGTTTATCAGTTTTTAAACATTGTAACCCGGGTAGAATATATCCGGGTTTTTCATTTTTATTTCCATATCTGTTGAATAGTAAAAAGCCCGGAATATTCATTTGTTAAAAATAATTAAACAGGCCAAATTGTTTAACGATTCATTGATAAGGGGTGAGATATTGAGTAAATTTAGGAGCTTTATTTCTTTATAAACTTCAATAATTCTCTTATTATGGGTCAGAAAAAGGATAACATGAAAGATTTACCTGGAAAAAATCTGTCAAGACGTAGCTTTCTGGGTACTACGGCCACCGCAGCTGCCGCATTTACAATTGTTCCCCGATTTGTTTTGGGTGGTAAAGGGTATACTCCTCCAAGCGATATTATCAATGTAGCCGGAATTGGTGTTGGAAGCCAGGGAGGTGGAGATATACAGCAGTTATGCACTCCGGATGTTCCTATTATCAGGCCGGTGAGAAACTTTGACGGCACTCCTATGACTAAAGAGCAGATTGCTGCCCAACAGGCAAGGATGGCTGAGATGATGAAACGGATGGCTTCTAAAGAAGGAAAGCCTGGCCCTAATACAAATGCACCTGTGCAGATGGGCGCTGCAGATAAAGGCCCGATAAAACTTGCGAACATTTATGCTCTCTGTGATGTGGATCCAAATTATGCGGGCCATATCTTTAAAGGATATCCAAAGGCTAAAATTTATAATGACTGGCGGGAATTGCTTGACAAGGAAAAATCAATTGATGCTGTTGTAATTGGTACGCCCGACCATAATCATGCTATGATTGCGGCTGCATTTATGCGGGCAAAAAAACATGTGTACCTTGAGAAACCGATGGCAAAAACAATTTTTGAGGTCCGTAAACTTGCAGAACTGGCAAAAGAAACCGGGGTGGTTACACAGATGGGAAACCAGGGACATGCCACAGAAGGAACACGTAAGACTGTTGAGTGGATACAATCTGGAGTAATAGGAAAGGTAACAGACGTGCAGTTATCTACAAACCGTCCAATGGGTTTCTGGCCACAGGGCGATATAAAGAGACCTGAAGGTATGCCTGTTCCTAAAGAACTGAATTATGAAGTATGGTTGGGACCAGCTCCATACAAACCTTATAATCCTAAAGCACTTCATTTCAACTGGAGAGGATTGTGGGATTATGGTACCGGTGCTATGGGAGATATGGGGGCTCATATTTTTGATGCACCGATATGGGCCCTGAATCTGGGTATGCCTACTAAAATTCAGGCTACGAGTTCACCATATAGTACTGATTATATGCCTTTATGTGAGATGGTTACATATGAATTCCCTGCCAGAGGTGATATGCCGGCAGTGAAGGTTACCTGGTGTGACGGTGGACTTAGACCTCCCCGGCCTGACAGTCTGGAACCAGGCAGGGCAATGAAAGATGCTACTTATTATGGTGACAAAGGCATATTAACTCATGCAAGTCATGGTGCCATGCCTGAGCTTATTCCCGGAAATGATGACTTCAAAGGTCCTGATGCATGGCTTCCCCGCACCGGAAATATATTTGAAGACTGGGTAGGGGCTATCAAAGCCGGTAAAAAATCCTGTAACGATTTTTCTATTTCATCAAAGCTTACTGAGATAATGTTGCTGACCAATATTGCAGTAAAACATCAGCTTGATGATATAACTCTGGAATATGATGCAGCTAATATGAAAATCACAAATCTTCCTGAAGCAAACAGTCTGTTTCAGTATGAATACCGTAATGGCTGGAGCCTGTAATTTTGTAAAGGCAATAATTTTTTAATTCAAATAAAGAAAATATGGAAGACAAGAACAAATCAAAACAGAGCCTCTCAAGACGTAAATTCCTTGGGAGCACTGCCACAGTTGCTGCTTTTTCGCTGATTCCGGTTAATTTGTTTGGCAAAAGCACAATAGTGGGGAAAGTGGTTCCCGGAACAAAACCAGATTCAAATTTTGGTGGCGTTCAGATTGGTACAATAACGTACAGCTGGCGTGACAGAGAAGGAGGAGTTGAAAATATAATCAAATATTGCAGCGAGACAGGGATCAATTCAATTGAGTTGATGAGTGGTGACGTGGAAGATTCTCTCGGGGCACCCAAGAATCCAATGATGGCAATGTTTGCTCATCCTCCTGCAGCTCCAAAACCTGCAGCAGGTGCACCTGCAGGCGCTCCACCTCCAGCCTTCAAGAGACCTGAATTTACTCCTGAGCAGAAAGCTGAAATAGCAAAGTATGAAAAGGAAATCAAAGAGTGGCGCTTAGCTCTTCCAATATCAAAAATTGAAGATGTCCGAAAAATGTTCGACAATGCAGGCATAAACATCCATATAGTTAAATTTTCACCTGCAAGATGGTCAGATGGGGAAATTGATTATGCATTTAAAGCAGCTAAAGCACTTGGCGCCAAAGGAGTAAGCGAAGAGCTTGGGATGGAAGCAGTTAAGAAACTCGCTCCTTTTGCTGAGAAACATGGAATGTTTGCAATATTCCACACTCATTTTCAGTTTGCAACACCAGGGTTCAGCTATGATCCGTTTATGGCTATCTCACCTGCTGTTATGTTTAATTTCGATTCAGGACACTTCTTTGGTTCAACGGGGATTCATCCGAATACGATCATCGATAAGTATCACGATCGTATTGTCAGCATCCATATTAAAGACAAAACCGGTCCTAAGACTGACCCGGCGAATACAAATCAGGTATGGGGTCAGGGAGAATGTCCTCTGGAGGATATTTTGTTGAATATAAAACAGAAGGGATGGCCTATCTTTTGTGATATTGAACTTGAATATGATGTTAAACCATGGTCAAATTCAGTAAAAGAGGTTAGGACCTGTGCTCATTATGCCCGGCAGATTCTTATCTAGATTGAATCTATAAGCTATTTATTTCATGCATATTAGTTGGTTGAGACGCCCGGTTTGGGCGTCTCTTTTTATTCACACTGCAAACTGTAATTCTGTGAGTGTCTTATATAAACCATTTTTATTGGAGAGAAGTTCGTTATGTGTTCCCTGTTCAATTATTGTTCCGTTTTCAAGAACGATAATTTTGTCGGCATTACGAATAGTGGCCAGACGATGTGCAATCACTACTGAGGTTCGTCCATTCATAAGCTTATCGAGTGCTTCCTGAACCAGCCTTTCAGATTCAGAATCAAGTGACGAAGTAGCTTCATCGAGGATCAGAATTTTCGGATTCTTAAGAACTGCCCTGGCGATTGCAATACGTTGGCGTTGGCCACCTGAGAGCTGTACTCCCCGTTCTCCTACAATAGTATTAAGTTTTTCCGGGAAAGTCTGTATAAAATCCCATGCATTCGCCTGTCTGGCAGCTTCAATAATCTCCTCTTCGCCTGACCCGGGTTTCCCGTATGCAATATTCTCAAGAATGGTTCCTCCGAACAGGAATACATCCTGTGGGACTATCGCCATCTGAGCACGAAGTGCTGTAATTGGAAAACTACGGTTGTCGCGGCCGTCGAAGAGAATTGCTCCATTCGTTGGGTCATAGAATTTTAGCAACAGAGAAACAATAGTTGATTTTCCAGCTCCGCTGGGACCAACTAGTGCAACCTGCTGGCCAGGTTCAACTCTGAAGCTTACATTACGTAACACTACATTTTCTTTCCTTGAAGGGTATTCGAATGCAACATTGTCAAAAACAATCTGCCCATGCAATGTATTGGAAAGTTTATGATCATACTTTTCATCCACCGCTTCTGCAGGTTCGTCGAGCAGAAGTAACAATTTCTCTGCAGCACCGATTGCTTTTTGAAGACGTGTATATACACCCGCCATCCCTGCAATATTGCCTGCTATAAACCCCGAATAAATTACAAATGAAAAAAGCTGACCGGCTGCCATCTGGCCTGAAGCAATTAATGTTGCACCTCTCCATATCACAGCACCCATGGCCATGAAAAATGCCAGAACAATAAATGACATGGCGGCCTGATACTTACCGCCCTTTATACCGGCCTTTGCTACTTCAATTGTCTTATCGCGGTACCTGTTTATTTCAAATAATTCATTTGTAAAAGCTTTTACATTTTGTATTCCCTGTAGAGTCTCTTCAACAATTGTATTTGATTCAGCCACATATCCCTGTGCTTTCTTTGAATACCTGCGGATAGCTCTTCCTGAAAAGAAAGCAAAGAGTGCAACAGCTGGCAAAATTGATAACATGAATAAAGTGAGCTTGAAGGAACTTATAGTCATTAGTGTAATTCCACCTGTTATCAGTATGATCTGAGACAACAAATCGGCAAGGGTTGAAGTGAGTGAA
The DNA here is from genome assembly GCA_002319885.1 of Bacteroidales bacterium UBA1797. Taxonomy (GTDB): domain Bacteria; phylum Bacteroidota; class Bacteroidia; order Bacteroidales; family VadinHA17; genus LD21. Next base: position 27,851 of record DCFT01000112.1, on the reverse strand, counting down.
TCCTGTAACAGGGAAATGTCGGAGGAAATACGGCTATTCAGCTCACCTACTCTTCGTGACGCAAAAAAACTCATAGGCAACTTGATCAGGTGGTTGTATAAATGCTGACGTATTGAGGCCAGTGTTTTTTCTGTTACTTCAACAAATATCCGTATCCGTGAGTAGGAAAATATTGCCTGAACAAGAATTATTGCCAGAAGAATTAATCCTGTATGAGTTATCTCAGAGATCATCTTTCCTTTGTTTCCCAGATCTACCATATTGCCAAGAAATTTTGGAAACATAAGGCTTGCTCCGCTTGAAATCAGTAAAAACAACATTCCAAGGGCAAATTTCCATCGGTATGGCTTTAAAAACCGATATAGTTTAAGAAGTTCTCTCAGTCCACTGCCTGTTTTTTTCCCCTTATTCTTCACTAAAACTTCTGATCCCATATGTATTTGTTTTTGTTTTTGTTTAGTATCATATTATAATTAGACGATTATGACACCGGGATATTTTAATTATATATTATCTTCTTCGGTTATTTTTTTAATATCAATCAATGCTTTGGAAAGTTTCCCTTTAAGAATAGCGACTTTTTCAGTGTCTTTACTCATAGCCAGCCGGCCGATTATATGTCGTAATTCAGATGAATAATTCAATACAGTCCTTACATCCTGAAGATATTCCCTGTTGGAGCACCCCCACAAGTTCTTGAAGCGTTCCTTTATCTTGTCTGTTGTAACTTTCTCTTCTTTAAGATATTTTATACCGGCATCTGTGATCGTAAATACATTTCGCCCATCCTTCCTGCAGGCTGTGACAAAATCTTCACTTTCGAGAAACTGAAGTATCGGATAAATACTTCCGGCACTAGGAGAATAGAGTCCGTGAAAACGATCCTCCAGAACTGATATTATATCATATCCATGTGACGGACAATCTTTAACTATATCAAGGATTATATATTTCAGATCACCCTTCTTAAAGAGGCGTGATTGTTTTGGATTATCTTTAAAATGGTTGTCAGCCATCTTTCAGTTCTTTAGATTTAAGTTAAAATCAAACATTTCACAAATTTATAACAATATATCGTAATATATCGTAACACATGGTGAATTATTTCTTTTATTTATTCTTATACCTGATTATGAACAATATCAGCCAAAAGTTGTTTGGTAATCAGATTTTTACAAATCATTCATTAATAAATATAACTTATGAGAAAAAATTATTCAATCGCAGTGGTTGCAGTATTCTTTTTACTAAGTATTAATGTAATACACGCACAGACTATGCAAAGCGACCTCAATCAGGCTGAACTTCTGAAACAATTTATTGGCACCTGGGAAAATAAAACTTTTAAAGACACTGTCTATACAGCAGAAATTAAACCCTATGGAAATGATGGGGTTGAATTCAATCTAAAGAGTGTTACACAGGGTAAACTCTGGATGGAAATGAAGGAGTTATGGGGATATGACAAAAAGAGGGATAAAATGATTACTGCCGGATTTGTAAAAGACGCTCCAAATTTTATGATGGGCATTTTATGGTTCACAGCCAAAAACAGGTGCGAACAGGTTCCCTTTGAGTTTGCTTCAAATCCTGAAAAAGCAAGTTTTAGAGTAATATTCGATGTCAAATCACCTGATCTGGTTACACGTGAAGAAATAGTGAATAACAAATCGCTTGGAGTTGAAACATATACCAGAGTAAAAGACTAATCTTAAAAGTGAATTCTCCGGGTATTTAAATCAAATAAGATTTTTAACCTGTTATGTTAAAAATTATAAGTGCATAAGATACTGGTGAACTTTTTATGAATACCAGGGTCTATCACGTTTTCCAAGGCTTCCTAATATATCAATAGTTGTGTTTACATCATCAACCACCTGGAAATCGTACATACCCAGACAAACAAAATCGGCTCCATTCTCATATGCCCAGCGAATACCATTCTTCGGCTCTATCGAACCAGCCGCCAAAACCTTAAATCCAAAGAAAGGCACATCGATGGTTTTGAAGGTTTCAATGGTCTGTTCATAAAACTGATCCCACATATTATCATTCCATTGATTACGGTCAGTTATTGGAGTTGTTGGATAGGTCGGGTATTCTTTTCTGTTTTCAGGAGGTGTAACTGACCAGTAATTGTCGTGATGAAAAGTTTTATAATAAAAATCAGGTTTGACACCTACATCAATTGAAGCTTTAATACTTTTTATGGAGTGAGCGCCAACACCGGCAAGGAGGCCCTGGCTCCGTATATAATCGACAGTTTTCAGCAAGACATCAATCGCGTTGGTTTTTGCCAGGCTATCAACATTCTCACCCTGGATGTAGATGAAATCGGCTCCGTCAGCAACCGCTTTTTTAACAGGAGCCAGTCTGTCAGCGGGCTGACCAATAGAACACTGACACACATTCATCATTTTACTTCCTGTCTCTCTTTTGAACTCATTGAATGCCTTGTATTGAAATTCCACGAGGTTACAAAAATTAATACCCGCCTGTTCTGCTATTGCCCATGTTTCCTTCATTTTCGTCTCGGTATGCCAGTGTTTGCTTAGTTGCCCGACATAAGAAAGATCTCTTGAATGCGACCATCCTCCCATTGGATTGCAGCCCATTACAAGCCTGCTTATCTCATATTTTCCAAGTTTCCCTTTTGGAAGCACTCCTTTCAGATTTTTTAACGAATCCTTCGCTTCATCAGTAAGATACCCCTGATTGTTTGACATAAGCCGTGTTGCAGCTGAGGCAATCGAAAAGCTTCCTGCAAATGGAAGAACTGCCAAACCTTTAAGAAGTCTCCTTCTGCTTTCAGATAATCCGGATTTCTTTTCCATGTTTGTCTTTTTGTATTAATTAAAACTTTATTCGTAATCCAACACCATTCGTAAGTGCTAATCCTCTAAAGTTAATAAGTTCTGCATCAATTCTTATATGCCTCTCGTTTGCTTTACCATACGACCATATTGGAATTCCGATCACCATCAGTCCGAGACCTCCAAGCATGATATTTCGGTATGCATTCACATAATCTGTTGATGTTCCGTTATTATCATGATATACTTTCCAGTACAATATATTACCAACAAAAAGTGTAACTCCGCCAAAAACGGTTAATGCTCCGCCGATTCTTTCCATGTTTTTATCCCTTTTGTAAGCATCAACATATAAGGTAGAGCTTCTTCCCTGGCCAAATGCTGAAAATGTGAGAATGGTTAGCAATGAAACGAGAATCAGAGTTTTCATAATCTGTCTTTTATATGAAATGCGGTTTCTTTTTGTAAAGTTAAAGATTAAGATGATAATATTATTATTCATCCTGATATTAGCATTTATTCCAACAGGGTAGTAACAGAAAGAGATAATTATAAAGGCAAAATTATTGTTAGTAATAATTCTTTAAAATAAAATGTAAATACCGGCACTGATTTTATTTTTATTATTCTCTGAATAAAGAAACAGCCTCTTTCATAAAAGTCGATATTGGAAGTCCCTGAGGACATACTTCCTCACATTCCTTACATTCTGTACATTTGCCTGCTTTGCCTTTTACACGTACATAACCGGTTACCCATGTGTTGGCGTCATTCCAGATGGCAGCGTTGTTAAGAGCGGCTAAAACGTCAGGGATATCCACTCCGGAGGAGCAGGGCATACAGTATCTGCACTCCGTGCAATCTGCTTTGATCCTTACGCTCATTGCACTTCTCAGCTTGTCAAACATCAATAGGTCATCCTTGCTGAGAGAATCTGAAATTCCATTATTCGCTACCTTGATATTTTCCTCCAATTGCTCCATGCTATTCATGCCCGAAAGAAGACTTGTTACTGCGGCGTCGTTCCACACAAAACGCAGTGCCCATTCAGCCGGGCTTCTTTTAGCAGAAGATTCTTTGAAGACAGGTGTCATTTCAGATGGGAGATTATTCCCTAATTTGCCGCCCTTTAAAGGTTCCATCACAACTACTCCGATTCCTTTACCGGCTGCGTACTTAAGACCTTTATATCCGGCCTGAAAATCTATATCCATATAGTTATATTGTATCTGCCCGAATGTCCAGTCATATTCGTCGCAAATTCTCATAAAATCCTCCGTTTTTCCATGAAATGAAAATGCAGGGAATCTGATCTTTCCTTCAGCTTTCTTTTTATCGAGAAACTCGCGAACACCAAAACTTTTCATTTTGTCCCATAAATCACCATTGAGCCCGTGTAAGAGATAAAAATCTAAATAATCTGTTTTCAGTCTTTCCAGTTGTTCCGAGAGATATGTTTCCATCTGTTCCTTTTGCCTCAGTTGAAAAAGTGGCATCTTAGTGGCCAGATGCACTTTTTTTCTCAGTCCCCGGGAAAGTGCCTCCCCAACAAAAGGTTCACTTTCACCACGTTGTCCGAAAACAGAAGCATGATAAAAATAGGCAGTATCAACATAATTAACGCCATTTTCTATTGCATGATAAAGCAGTTTAGTTGCTATTGAATAGTTAATTTTTTCAGGTTTGTGGTCGATTATAGGAAGTCGCATACATCCGAATCCCAGAATTGAAAGATCAATGCCTGTTTTACCAAGTTGACGATAGAGCATAAGTTTATCCTCCTGATTTGTTGTTTAAATTTCTTATTCTAAGATTTTAGTGGGTGAAAATACTGCATTAATGCATTATGTGATTCAATTTCTACAATTTTTAACTTTTACTATTTGCTTTTTTGTATCAACTTTCCGCATAAAAGCCAGTTTAAATGGCAAATTTTCAACTTTTTTGATATAATTGATCCCTACAAATAAATTACTCGTCAAAATCGTAAATTCTTATATTAATTACAGGCAGATTCGTTAATAGTCAGACAATCATAAAGATGTATTGCAGCTAATCTGTTATTTTAAATTCTCTGACATATTGCTGATAAATTAGTACTCTATTTTGACTAAGAATACTCTTTGTTACATCAGTGGCTTATACTGGTAAATATTCTTCCGGTTTTGAAAGACAAATAGTTTGAAAACAAGTTTAGTTCCCCACAAAATGGGCGACAGAGGCTTGACAAAGTTGTTACTCCAAACTACTTTTATCATATTAAAACTTACAAAAATTCATGAAAACAATAGAAGGACATCCATTGCTTGCATTTAGAATGCCTGGGATTCTAAAAACTTATAAGTATGTCAGATTTGAAACGGTAGTTAAAACAATCATAACAAAAAATGGAATTCTTAACTTTATTAATTACATGTCAGTAGCAAGTATGCTTTTTAAAATAAAATCAATAATCATTTTCCTTTTAATTTTTATGTATTCTCTTTCAGTTCAGGCACAGTGCAATTTAAAAACAACTAATGACCCTTGTGATGATCTTGTTACTCGTTCAGCTTATTACGAGAATGTATCCAGTATACCGGGTAATTTAAAAGTGAAGATTGAACAGAATATTACATACCGAGATACCTCAATGGCTCTTTTCATTCTCCTGAAACCTGGTTATAAGAGTTGTTTTGGGAAGGAAAGCAAAATATCTTTAAAGTCGGGTAATGATTTCATTACCCTACCACTCTCAGGACAAATAATCTGTAGAAACGAAGGAGAAAAATTGATTGATTATTCAAAAATGACAAAAGAAAGTATTGATTTTCTGAAACGCCATGCGATCAATAAAATCAGGGTTTATTATAATAACAGTTATGATGATTTCGTAATTGATAAACAGGACTATTTTATAAGAACCCTGCAATGTTTTCAATAAGATTGTTAGCAGCTTATACTTTTCTTTGTATCCAAAATCCCTGAGTTTTGAAGACAGGATAAAAATTAAACTTACCGCAATTTGCGACAAGGTTATAAATTATCTATAATAATTATTGAAAAATTTGTAAGAGCAGAATAAAGATCTTTGATTTTTGAGTTCATCAGGTTATAAAGTGATTTATTATTTTGAGTTTTCCAGATTATTTGTTACAAAATCAGTGAGGCAAAAAAATCGGGTAAAAAGAAAAATTAATCGTTTCTTGGAGATAAATCGAGAAATAAATTGATGAACAGACGATTTTATTGATGATTGATCATAAGTAATTGATGAGGATTTTTAAACTTATAAAAACATGTAATAAATTTGATTATTAATCTAAAATTAAAACTGGTCTGGCATATTTAATAAACTTCTATCATAAAGTAAAATGAATAAAATTCAAAGATTAATAATTGAACAGACTCCTAACACGCCTGAAGTAAATCTGGATCATTTAACAGGGGAGCTTATTTTGTCAGGCAGATCAATTCCTGAAAATGCCGGTAAATTATATGAGCCGGTAATGAATTGGGTTACAGAGTATATATTAAATGCAAGGCCAACTACCAATTTGAGGTTCGATCTGGAATATTTCAATACTGCATCATCAATATGGCTCGCAAAGATACTTAATGTCCTGGTCAGGATTGACAAACCTGATTATATTGTTATTTTGCACCTCTATTTTAATATTGAGGAATATGATGAAATAAATGAATTTGAGGATATTAATGACGCATTTTCTCCCATAACTAATATTTTTTATGGTGCCATACCAAATATTTGTATAAAGCTTTACGGAAGAGATAACAAGGGTGAACTTGTTAAAGACAGATTAGTATTTATAGAGACTGAACAAAAATTGAACTTAATACAGGAGCAGGAATAATTTTTTATGTAGCAATTTGTGAGTAGAAGACTATTTCATGCAATTATCTCGCCATCACATTAATGTAATTCAAAAGGTAGTTCCTGAATGATTTCCCGACTGGAATTTTTTTAACAGAATCTCCTGTTTGAATATCCAGAGTATTCTCATTTATAGCGAGTATCATATTCTTGTTTATTATGAAAGATCTGTGTACCCTTACAAATATATGTGATGGAAGTTGGTTCTCAATGGCTTTCATTGTAAAATGAATAGTAAATTTTTTGTTCCTGGTATTAAGTGTAATATAATTTTCTAAAGATTCGATATATATAATATCTGTGAGTTTGAGCTTAACCAGTGTTGTTCCTTCTTTGATGAATATTTCTTCACTGCCGTTGTTTGTACCCTCTTTACGTGAAAAGTACCTGATTGTTTTGTCAATGGCTTTGCAGAAACGTCCATATGTGACAGGTTTTAACAGGTAATCGACAATGTTGAAGTCGAACGCTTTCAGTGCAAATTCCTCAGTTGATGATACTATTATTATTTTAGGTTTAGAATCTAGGCTACTAATAAACTCAAAATCATCCAGATAAGGCATCGGGATATTGAGAATGGCAAGATCAATATCCTGTCGTTTAGTTAACATATCTCTTGCTGCTTTCGGTTCGCTGAAAATACTTATCAGGTTAAGCGAAGTGGATTTCATCACATATTCCTCCAGGATTCTACAAGTTAATATATCATCATCAACTATTATGCAATTCATACATATGATTTTATTATTTTAACTGACTATCGGTAATCATGTATATTAAATCCAAAAACGCAGGGAATTCAATGGATTAATATACATAATTACAGATACTCATATATTATAATTGATTATCGGAGTGAGGTTTAAGATCTTAGAATTTTAAAGCTACGCCAAGATTAAGATAAGAGATGCCATATCCAAGTTCAAGCATGCCGGCAAATTTATCACTGAAGTAATACCTTCCGCCGACAAACCATGAATACGCAAGACCACTGGAAGAGGCGCTGTAATTATATCCATAAATGGCTGTACCAAATTCCTTGGCAGTAACAATATTATAGCCAAGCAGTAAACCTGTGTAAGTATCGAGTTTATCAACCAGTTGATAATGCAGTACTCCTCTTACACCTAAAATGATGTTTGAATATTTATATCCCCAGTTGTCATATTCCCATTTTGCGCCGGTGTAACCAAGATACCCTCCAATTCCAAGTGAGCTTTTATCATCAAAGAGTTTGTCCTTAACACCTATCTCAAATGATGCTGATAATGGAGGAGTTTTACTTGTATATGATCCTCCCGAATATAAAACACTGCCTAAACCAATTCCAAGGTTAAGGATTTTATCCCCTTTTACAAATGTGTTTTGAGCTATGGCTCCTGTAGTTAAACTAATAAACAAGATAACGGAAATCAGATTTTTTTTCATAATTAGTACTTTTTTATTGTTTGATAATATTAAGTTTGATATACGACAAAATTATTTGTACTCCCGAAGCTGTTTTACCCCCAAAAGGGGGTTTTTTCAGAAAAAAAGCTTTTAGAAATTTGTAATACATTTTTATATGAGAAATTTATTTGTCATACCAGTTTTGTTAATCACATTTAATCACTCTGTCGCGCAGCAGAATCCAACCAGGGTCGACTCGCTTCAGAGAATACTGGACTCTGTTGACAGAACGAATTATGCCGAACAGATTAAGATCATTCAGCAATTATATAATCTGTATCTGGCTAATGATCTTCCATCTGCCTTATCAGTTGCAAAAAGGCAATATCGTCTTGCAGAGGAAGGTGGCGAGATTTCAAAAAAAGGAGAAGCAGCCGGATGGATAGGATACATATATTATAGTCAGGGTAAAAACGATAGTTCCCTGATCTTTCTCAATGATGCTCTTGAAAGCTTTAAAGATCGCCCGGATAAAAAGAAGGAGGCAGAGCTGCTGAATAACATTGCCAACATATTCAGGGTTACAGCAAAGTATGACACAGCTATGGTTATCTATACGAATCTGCTTAAATATTATGAATCGGAAAACAACCTGATCATGCAGGGTAAAATACTGGGCAACCTGGGTTCGCTTTACTACACCGCCGGTAACCAGGAGAAAGCAAGAGAATATACATTGAAATCGCTGGCCTTGCAAAGGAAGACAAACGATAAAAGAGGTACTGCGGTTTCGCTGGTGAACCTCTCAGTATTTGCACTTAATAAAAGTGATTTTAATGAAGGAATATTATATGGTGATGAAGCTTTAAATTTACTGAAAGATATTGACAAGAACTACTATGCAGCAGCCTTGGTAAGAGTGGGATATTGTTATTATATGACCGGGAAAAAGGAAAAAGCTCTTGAATATAACCTTACAGCGATCAATATCTATAAGGAGAACCATAATATCAGGGGTATGATGGAAGCTTACAGGCAGCAAGGTGATTATCTTATTGAAATGGGCCGGTATACAGATGCACGAAATACGGGTAAAGAAGCTTTGCAATTGGCCGACACATCCAATCGTCTTGATATGAGGCTATTATACGATATGTTAAAACGATCTGCCATATGGTTGAATCTGCCGGAAGAAGCTATTCATTATTCCCAGGAACAGATAAGGATGAAAGAAGCTGACCTGAATGAAGAATGGGCTCAAAAGATAGCTGATGTTGATGCTAAATATAATACAGAAAAAAAGGAACTTGAGATAACTGCACTGAAAAGCGAAAAGAAAACAAACACTATACTGATAGTTTCACTACTCGCAATTCTGGCAACAGTTGCAGGAACCGGATATTCGATATATAAAAACCTGAAACAACGACAACTTATTTCTGCTCAAAGGATAAAAGAACTCGAACAAGAGAAACAAATAACAGCCACTCAGTCAGTCATGGAAGGTGAAGCAACCGAAAGAGCACGTCTGTCAAGAGATCTTCATGATGGCCTTGGAGGAATGCTCTCGGTGGCAAAACTTAAAATAGCAACAATGAAAGGAAATCTGACCATCCCGGAAGAGAACGTAGCTTCTCTTAATTCAGCCATTGAACTAATTGACACATCCATAAAGGAGTTACGCAGAGTCGCCCATAATCTGATGCCCGAATCGCTTATGAAATACGGGCTCAATACCGCACTTGCTGATTTTTGCCACAGCACCGATAAAGTAACCTATCATTTTTTTGGAAGCGACCGGCGTCCCGATGAAAAGACAGAGATAGCAACCTATCGGATTGTTAATGAACTGGTAAATAACGCCCTTCGTTATTCCGAGGCAAAAAGCATTAATGTCCAGCTTATAGTTGACGACACAAGGGTACATGTTATTGTAGAGGATGATGGCAAGGGGTTTGATTTGGAAGCTGCTGAAGCTAAAGGAGGAAATGGTTTGAAAAATATTCGTTCACGGGTTACCTCCCTGGCAGGGAGACTTGAAATTATAACTGCACCTGGAAAAGGTACAGAAGTGGATGTTGAATTTAATTGTTGAGAGGTTATGTATAAGATTCTTATTGTTGATGATCATCCGGTACTTGCAGGCGGACTTAAATCACTTCTTTCAGAATATAAAGTTTGCAGCAATGCCGATATTGCACCCACCGGAAAAGAATGTGCAAGAAAAATGGACACCTCGGAATATGATCTCATTTTTCTGGATATCAACCTCCCTGATATAAACGGTATTGTGTTGTGTGAGACAATTCATACGAATTATCCTAAGGTTAAAATTCTGGCTCTTACCAGCTTCAGCGAGTTTACATATGTGAATAATATGTTGACGAATGGTGCCTCCGGATATGTCCTTAAAAATGCTATGCCAGAGGAGATAATTAAAGGTGTCGAAACAGTAATGAATGGGGAAATATTTCTTTGTCACGAGGTTGATATTTTTATGAAAAAAGAAAGCGACAAACATGTATTTCTAACCCATCGTGAAACAGATCTTCTTCGCCTGATTACCGAGGGATACACAAATCAGGAGATAGCCGATAAGCTTTTTCTCGGAGCGGAAACCATAAAGAGTTACCGTAAAAATCTTCTTTTCAAACTGAATGCTAAAAATACAGCCGCTTTGGTTAAAATTGCTCTTGAGGAGAAACTCGTGTGATTATTCTTTGATCTGTTATCTGGCGGTCTGCTTACGGTAAAGAAATCTCAGAAATCTGACCCTTTGAATTAAATACTGTAATAATAACGCTTGTCCTGCAGGTGGGATGTAGAAAAGCTTTTGTAACCCTGCCAAAGAAAAAGAAATCTGATTTCAATACGAAGGATAGGATAAGCATACTGGTCGTATTTTGTATTTAACATTTTTGTACTCATTTTCTTTTATTTTTAACGGGGTTGCCTGCCGACGCTTAGTTGGGAACGTTTTTTGCTCAGCATTTATAAAGAACACCTTGATATGAGAGTTCCTTCGAGATTATTGTTACACTGACTCAGGTGAGTTTTATCAGGACTACAAAAATTGCATCCATCTATCGGGACGGCAAAAAAGCCTGACAACCCTCATGCGGACGGCAATTTGTCAGGACATGGGCTCTAATTAGGCTAACGAATCCCGGGACAATAATCAAATATCGCCATTCAAATATAGACTAGCACTCATAATTAAGAAGATTAGAAACTGTAAATTAAATAAGCTAGGTTATATATCCGGCATCTAAAATCCACTATTGATTAATTTTTATCATAAGATTCAAATTTGATAGTTATCCTCTTTAATCTTAAAAAATGATCTAATTTTTATATCAATAGTTTAGAATTTAACATATCATCCATCCTCGATAAAATAAATTTGATATGTATCAACCTGATTCTTGAACTAAATGATTTCATGTCACTGTTTGACATATTTATGTGGAACGATAACTAATTCTATATCGCTATTAATCTATATAATCTGACATTGCCTAAAATTTGCATTATTGAAAAAAACCTAATTATTGTTTTACTTAAAATCCAAAACTATGCTTAAACGAAGTGCATTATTGTTTTTATTGCTATTGGCTAATCTTAGCCTGATGGCCCAGACAACGATTACTGGAGTCATTAAGGACAAGGATGGCCAAGCTATGGCCGGCGTAACAGTTCTTGTCAAAGGAACTTCTGTCGGTATTTTATCAGATTCCAATGGGAAGTATATACTTGTTGCTCCCAAAGGAAGTACAACACTGTTATTCTCTTTTGTGGGGTATACAACCCAGGAGGTAGATATTAATGGTAAATCAGTCATTGATGTTACTCTTGAATCAGCTTTGACCGGACTGGATGAAGTTGTTGTAGTAGGTTATGGTACCCAGAAGAGGGCAACTGTTACCGGTGCTATTGCATCAGTAACAGCTGATAAGCTTACAGCACTGCCTTCATCAGGTCTTGATCAGGCTTTGCAGGGACGTGCAGCCGGTGTGACGGTTATTTCCAATGGAGCTCCGGGTTTTGATGCTACAATCAGGATTAGAGGTATCAGTACTGTTAACGATGCTAATCCTTTGTTTGTTGTTGACGGGGTTGTTGCAACAAGTATCAGCAACATCAGTCCATCAGACATTGAATCCATTGAAGTATTAAAAGATGCTTCCACAGCTGCTATATATGGTTCACTGGGATCAAATGGCGTTATTATGGTTACAACCAAGAAAGGGAAAGCCGGTAATGTAGTAGTTAATTTAGATAGCTATTACGGAGTTCAATATTCCAATGCAAGATATAATTTGTTGAACAGTGCCCAATATAAAGAATATGCAACCAGTGGGGCATTTACAACACCTCCTGTTTATTCAGATCCGCAATATGCTGCCCGTACTACTGCTGCTGAAACTAATTGGCAGGATCAGATATACCAGAAAGGTACTATGCAAAATTATGACCTTGCACTTTCAGGTGGTAATGATAACAGTGCATTCAGATTGTCAGCCGGTTATTTAAATCAACAAGGTATAGTTATCAAAACCGGTCTGGAAAGATACAACTTCAGAGCAAACAGTGATTTTAAAAAGGGTAGACTGAAAGTTGGAGAGAACCTCAGTTTTTCATACTCCTCACAGGATCCTTTGGCAGATGATGGCGGGCGATCGCTGTTGGAGCATGCCATTAAAATGGCCCCTTATCTGCCGGTATACAATGCAGATAATTTAGGCGGCTTCCAGGGTCCAACCAGCGCCATTGACGGACAGGACGCTGAAAACCCTGTCAGAATAATGAAACTTAACAGACGCAACCAGAACACACTGTACGTGCTTGGTAATCTCTATGGAGAACTTGACATTGTTAAAGGCCTTAAATTCAGAACAAATCTTGGTCTTCAGGATGAGAGAATACGTAACAACCAATTTTACCCTACATACAATGACGATAATCTTGGAGGCAATACTCACCAGGCAACTTTTGCAACTATTTATAAAAATCAGGCAAATTATAATTCATTCCTGTTTACCAACAATTTAACTTATAACCTGATACTTGCTGAAAAACATAATTTTGAGTTATTGGCATTGACAGAATACAGCGCTGCACACTCAACTGTTGAGAATGCCAGTTCACACAATAATATTACAAACCAGGTTGAACAATTGAGCAACACTGACGCATCAATAAGTTCAGCCTCAATTGATTATTACAGAATCAGTTACCTTGGAAGATTAAATTATAACTATGATGGGAAGTACTTATTCTCAGCTTCAATAAGAAAAGATGCTTCGTCAAGGTTTGGTGCTAACAAGAGATGGGGTACTTTCCCTTCATTATCTCTGGGTTGGAATATTGCAAAAGAAGCCTTTTTAAGTGATGTTCCCTCTATCAGCAACTTAAAACTAAGAGCGAGCTGGGGTAAAGCCGGTAATGACAAGATAACGGATTATGCCTATTCCTCATCCTTAACCTCAAACATGTATTATGTTATTGAAAATGCAGCTGTTGTTGGAACAACTCAGGCAGGAGCTTCAAATCCTAATTTAAAATGGGAGCAGGAAACCATGACCAACATTGGACTGGATTTAGGTTTGTTTAAAAACAAATTTACATTGTCAGCTGAATATTATATTAACTCGGGAAGTGATCTTCTGATGCAGGTGCCGCTTCCACTTTCAACGGGAGACTGGACGGGTACTATCAGCAAGAATGCAGGTTCTATGGATACAAAAGGTTTTGAATTGCAGTTTGGCTACAACGATTTTGAAGGTGATTTTCAATGGTCAGCTAATTTAAATCTTGGTACTTTCAAAAATAACGTCAAATCCCTGGGTGGTTCTACATATATTTCCGGATTTTCTTTTGAAGGAGAAGACCTTAACAGATGTCAGGTTGGACAACCTGCTTTCTACTTCTACGGATGGAAGTTCGACGGCATCTTCCAGTCAGATGAAGAAGCTGCAAGCTATATGGGTGGTACGGAAAAAGCGCTCAATTCTGCAACTGCAGGAGATTTCCGTATAAAAGACACAAATGGGGATGGCAAAATTGATGCAACCGACAGAACCAATATCGGAAACCCATTCCCCAAGCTGACTCTTGGTTTGGACCTCAATATGGCATACAAAGGCTTTGATCTGAACTTGTTTATAAGCGGAGTATACGGTAATAAGCTTTACAATACCAATCTTTTTGATCTGGTAGGTATGGACAGGTTATTTAATTCCGATGTCAAGGTACTAGACAGATGGACTCCAACCAATCCTTCAAACACTATTCCAAGAGCAGGGACAGTTGCTTCCAATGTTCAGGCATCTGATCGTTTCGTTGAAGACGGTGCCTATACCAAATTGAAAAACATAACTCTGGGATATACGTTACCTAAAGCAATATTTGGAGACAAAATAGCTAAATTCAGAATTTATGTAAGTGCACAAAACATGATTTGCATAACAAAATATTCGGGTTTAGATCCTGAGGTTGGAAGATATACAGCAAGCGGAACTTCATTGGGATCAATTGGCGCTCCTCAAACGACAGCTCAAAACTATGCTAATGGAATTGACGTAGGTAATTATCCTATACCAAAATCAGTAATTGGTGGTATTCAGATTACCTTCTAAACTTTAAAAACGAATTATATTATGAAAAAACTTAAAATATATTTCATACCGGCACTATTTTTCAGTGCATTGGTTCTATTCTTTTCCTGTAAAGCGGATAAGTTACAACTTACGAATCCTAACAATTTATCACCTGACACATATTTTACAACTGCGGCTCAGGTGGAGTCAGCTGTAAATGCTATTTATGGCAGTTTACAAACAACCGGTATGTACAACCGTGGCATGTGGTATGGTAATGAAAACATGGGTCATGAGAATACATGTAACTCACAGCAGGAAGCTGATAAGCGACAGTGGCTGAATTTCACATTCGATGCAACACATGGTTTGATTGAAGCTTACTGGAGTTCTTGCTACAGAGGCATTAATAAAGCCAATTTTGTTATCAACAATGCGGAATTAATTAAGACCAATATCTCTGTTAGTTTATTATCGGATGCTAAGAGAGACAAGTATATTGGAGAGGCAAAATTTCTGCGGGCTTTGTATTATTTCTTCCTGGTTGATAAATTTGGTGATGTTCCCCTGTATCTTGGAGTTGATCCTTTAGAGAGTGCAGGCGTTGCCAGAACTCCTAAAGCCCAGGTTTGGGCACAAATTGAAGCCGACTGTGAAGATGCCGCAGCAAAATGTTTTTCCAAAGCTGATGAACAAGCCGGAAGGGCTACTTCAGGGGCTGCATGGGCTCTGTTAGGCAAAGCACGTTTATACCAGAAAAATTATCAGGGCGCTCTTGATGCTTTTAATAATATTACCGGTTACTCACTGGAACCTGTTTATTTTAACAACTTTATGGAAGAAACCGAAAATGGACCGGAATCCCTTTTCGAAGTCCAGTTTAGCATCGCAGCCGGTTATTCCAGCCAATGGAATTCCGACAGAACTGACGAAGGTTTGAATGAGGCTTGTTTCAGAGGCCAGGAATATGGTTGCTTAAACTGGTTTAACGTATTCGTTTCAGAAGATCTTTGGAATGAATTCGAAACAGCTGCTGCAAACGGTGTAAAAACCGATCCCAGACGCGGATACTGCTGCTACCAGACTGGTGATTTGTATGACAATAATACCCTGACCATGACGATAGATCCTGTGACTGTTGCTGCAACTCCCACCTCGGAAGCTGATTTTTATGTAAGGAGAGGCTGGAGAAAATACCAGAACTACTATAAAGCTGCTACTGAAGGAGCTGTTGCCGGAAATGAATCAGGCATCAACATGAAAGTGATCAGGTATGCCGATGTACTGTTAATGAAAGCGGAAGCAGAAGCAAACAGATCAGGCGGTAGCCTCGCTACGGCTGTAGGTTATATGAATCAGGTAAGAGCAAGGGCTGATGTGAATATGCCATTATATGGCACAGCTGCAATGGATGCTATTTATCCTGTGGGTACATTGGATGAATTTATGACAGCTTTGGAGCATGAACGCAAGGTTGAACTATGCGGCGAACAGATTCGCTTCTCCGACCTGGTAAGATGGGACAAGCTTAACACTTTCTTAACTTCAGCTAAGTTGCTGAATTCTATTCCGAAGGCCGATAAAGCTGCTTTGGTATTCAGTTATCCCAAAAATATGCTATGGCCTATTCCTCAGAAGGAAATTGATGTTAACCCAAAAATTGAACAGGCAGATCAGAATCCAGGTTATTAACGGATAAAGCCAGTTATAATTCAAAGAAATGGTCTTGTAAAACAGGACCATTTCTTCTTTTGAGTTATTTGAAGTACATTCATCCTTCATTCTTTACGATTTAGCCCTTATGAGTAACCTTATAAAACCTGAATACCGTAAAAGACTTTACCCAGTAGTTTTGTTCATAGTTAATTTTTGTATTTTTTTTTCATGCAAACCTGAGAAAAACCCCCATGAAGGTCCTCTATTTCAGAAACTCTCGTCAGCAAAAACAAATATTACCTTTCATAACACACTGACCGAGACCGATACTCTTAACTATTTTCTTTATCCCTACATATATATGGGCGGAGGGGTTTCTGTTGGAGACTTTAATAATGATGGTCTGACTGATATCTATTTTACCGGTAATATGGTCAGCAACCGCTTGTATCTCAATATGGGAAACCTGAAATTTTTAGACATTACCAAAATTTCAGGGACAGGTGGAGACCATCGCTGGATGCTGGGTTCAACCATCTGTGATATCAACAATGATGGCCTGCCTGATATTTATGTGAGTGTTTCCGGATTATCCACGAATCACGAAAATTTATTATTTGTTAATCAGGGCATCAATAAAGATGGTATTCCTGTTTTCAGGGAAGAAGCTAAAAAATATGGTATTAACGATCCGGGAATGAGTACCCAGAGTACTTTTTTCGATTATGACAACGATGGCGACCTGGATTTGTATGTGGCAAATTATCCCATAACAAATTTTAAAGCTACTCCTTATTCTTATAAACAAATGATGAGAAATGTAAAGTGGATTGATTCTGGTCATTTATATCGAAACAATGGTGATGGTACTTTTACAGATGTTACCAGAGAGAGTGGTTTATTATCATTTGGATTAACACTAAGTGCAACAGTAAGTGACTTTAACCAGGACGGATATAAGGACTTATACCTTTCTAACGATTTTACCTGCCCCGATTATTTTTACTTTAACAACGCCGATGGAACTTTTTCTGACAAAGCCGGCGAAGTTCTGGGCCAGACTTCTTTTTATGGTATGGGTGCCGATGTTGCAGATTATAATAACGATGGATTACTTGACATTATGCAAATTGATATGGCACCTGAAGATAATAAAAGAGCGAAAGAGAATATGTCAACAATGAGTTCGCAGGATTTTGAGGAAATGGTGAAGGAAGGGTTACATTATCAGTACAGATATAGTACTTTACAGCTTAACAGGGGTATAATGGCGAATGGCTTACCTTTTTTCAGCAATTCCGCCTGGATAGCGGGTGTTACTTCAACTGACTGGAGTTGGGCGGCTTTGTTTGCAGATTACGACCTTGACGGCTGGAAAGATTTATTCATAACATGTGGTATACGCAGAGACATAAATAATCTTGATTATTTTAATAAAATAGCAGAATCTTCAAATTCTAAAAAAGGGCTGAGTAAAACCGAAATGTTAAAACTAGTGAAAGGTATGCCTTTTAAAACCCTGGTAAATTACATATATAAGAACAATGGCGATCTTACTTTTTCTAAATACAATGAGGAATGGGGTATAAAGGACGAAGGTTATTCAAATGGGGTGGCATACGCTGATCTTGATAACGACGGCGACCTGGAACTTATTGTTAATAATATAGACGGTGAGGCGTCTATATATAAAAACAATGCAAGTGAAAAAAAGTCAGGGAATTATCTTAAAGTTGAATTTGAAGGTACTTCTTCAAATAAAATGGGAATCGGCTCAATTGTAACAATCTGGACCGGAGGAAAAATGCAGATGGCAGAACTCACTTTATCAAGGGGATATGAGTCTTCCGTGGAACCAATTCTATACTTTGGTCTGAATAAGTATGAATCTATTGATTCACTTTATGTGAAATGGACCGATGGAATGGTCCAGAATTTGAAAAATATCAAAGCAAATCAAAAACTGACGCTAAAACATTCTGATGCAATATCACTTGTTGAGCGTAAGGTGAAAATTCAAAAGATTTTTAAAGAAATAACTGATTCAACAGGACTGGAATTTATTCATAAAGGGAACATTCATAATGATTATAGAGATCAGGTTTTACTACCTCATAAGATGTCAAATCAAGGACCTGACATTATTGTAGGTGATGTTAACAACGATCAGCTTGAGGATTTTTATATTGGGAATGCATCTAAAAGTCCGGGTAGGATGTATATCCAGAATAAAAACGGAACTTTCAGAATTAAGGAGGGGCCCTGGGTGAACGATAGTCTGTTTGAAGCTACCGGAACTTTGCTTTTTGATGCTGATAATGATGGAGATCTTGATTTATATGTTGCAAGCGGAGGTTATGATCTCCCGAAAGATTCAAAAAGCTATACTGACCGTCTTTATCTAAATGATGGTAAAGGTAATTTTTCCAAAAGTCCAAATTCATTGCCTGCAATAACGTCTAACGGATCATGTGTTAGAGCTATTGATTTTGACAACGATGGCGATCTGGATTTATTTATCGGAGGAAGGCAGGTACCCGGAAAATATCCTTTTCCTGCAAGTAGCTACATTCTGGAAAACAGAACCATTAATGGAGTTGTAAAATTTGCAGATGTTACAAAAGAAGTGGCACCTGATCTTTTAAATACAGGTATGGTTACTTCTGCATTTTGCGGTGATATTGATAATGATCATTGGACGGATCTGGTAATCGCAGGCGAATGGATGCCTGTCTGCATATTTGAAAACAAACATGGGAAATTTGAAAAAACTACTATTGAAGGAACAAAGGGATGGTGGTTTAGCATTGATGGCGCTGATTTTGATAATGATGGTGATATTGATCTGGTAGCAGGCAATCTTGGTTTAAATTCCAGATATAAGGCAAGTAGCGACAAAACATTTGATGTTTATGCGGGAGATTTTAACAATAACGGGAATTCGGATATTGTATTAAGCTATTTTCAAAATGGGAAACAATTTCCTTTAAGAAGCAGAAAAAGTTTTATCGACCAGAATCCCTGGGTAGCAAAGAAATTTCCTACTTATAAGAGCTTTGCTGAAGCAACCGTCTCAGATATTTATACAAAAAAAGTATTAGATGAATCTTTGCATCTTCAGGCTGAGACCTTTGCCAGCTGTTATTTTGAAAATATCGGGAATGGGAAGTTTAAAATTCACAGGTTGCCAAATGAAGCGCAGTTATCTTCAATAAATGATTTTATTATTGATGATTTTGATAATGATGGGCATCTGGATATTTTAGCTGCCGGGAATCTCTTTGATGTAGAAACTGTTACACCAAGAAATGACGGGGGAGTTGGTGCGTTTCTGAAAGGTGATGGTAAGGGAGGTTTTGAAGTTGTTCCCTCAAGACTTTCAGGATTTTTTGTTCCCGGGGAAGTTCGGGCATTATCATTAATTCACCTGAATAATGCTGGTAAAGACAAAGCTGTTTTAGTCGGAAACAATAATGAAAGACTTCAGATCTTTAAATTCAAATAAACAGCTTTTCTAATTCCGGTTTGCATATATATTAAAAATAACATACTAATATTCAGATAAATAAAAATAGTTTTAATATGGTCTAAAATAATTGGCTATGTATCAGCAAAGAATCTTTCTTGTTAATGTATCAATTATTTTGTTCTTACATCTAAATAGCTGCAATGTAGATAAACTCGAACTGACAAATCCTAACGAACCGACACCCGGTACTTTCTTTAAAACCGAAGCCGAGGTTCAACAAGCAGTTAATGCTGTTTATGCCAACTTACAAACCGACGGGCTTTATCAGCGTACTTTGTATTATAGCATGGATTTTATGGCTTTCGAGCAATTAAACACCGCTGATCCTGTTTATCATGTATTTTTACTATATACTTTTGATGCCAACAATATTTTTATCGCTGAATATTGGAAAAGATGTTATGCGGGAATTAACAGAGCCAATTTTGTCATTCATAATGAGGAAGCGATAAACAAGATACCTGAAAGATTGATGTCAAAGATTAAAAAAGACAAGTATCTTGGTGAAGCAAGGTTTTTAAGGGCTTTATATTACTTTCTTCTTGTCACCAGGTTTGGAGATATTCCATTGATTGTCGAGAATACGGAAGGTAATACTGGCATGCCACGAAGTCCGAAAGCACTTGTCTGGGCTCAGATTGAAACTGACTTATCCTTTGCAGCAACGAAATGCCTTCCGAAAAACCTTGAAGAAAAAGGAAGGGCTACCTCCGGAGCAGCCTGGGCCCTTTTAGGCAAGGCTCATCTGTTTCAGGCCAATGATTCCAAAGATCCGGCTGATTTTCTTGCAGCCAGAAATGCCTTTCTTAAGGTTATTGATGATCATGAAAACTACGAACTTGAGGCCAGGTATAGCAATAATTTTGAAGAAGAAACAGAACATGGTCCTGAATCTGTTTTTGAAGTTGAGTTCAACCCTGCATTGGGTACTGCCAATCTTTGGTCATCTGATGATAATGGGACCGGATTGAACGAATGTTCTTTAAGAGGAATTGAATATGGTTGTTTCAACTGGTATAACGCTTATCCCTTCCGGGATCTCGTAGAGGAATTTGAAACAGTAGCAGACAATGGCGTTAAAAATGACCCCAGATTGGGTTATTGTATTTATCAGACTGGTGATTTATACAACAAGGGAAAAGATACAGCTGTTTTATATACCGATACCCTCAGATATTGGAAGGACGGTGTTCTTCTTAATGAAATATTGTTTCAATATGGCTGGAAAAAATACCAGAATTATTACAAGCAAAAATCTGAAAGTAATTATTCAGGAATCAATACCAGGGTGATCAGACTGGCCGATGTTTTGCTAATGATGGCCGAAATAGAAAATGAACTTGGCAATATTCCTGACGCCATTAAATATCTTAATCAGGTAAGAAACAGGCCTGACGTAATGATGCCAAATTACGGTTCGCCTGAAATGGATAACATTTATCCGGTTACCAATCAGGAGCAACTTAGAAAAGCCATTGAACATGAACGCAAAATTGAGCTTTGCAATGAGCAGGTACGTATCAACGACCTTATCAGATGGCGTCGTCTTGAGGCATTTATCAGGGAGGAGGCCATGCCCAAGTTGCCCTATTACATGAAATATATGTTTAGTTTTGATCCGGCCAGAAATTATTTATGGCCTATTCCACAGTCTGAGATTGATTCAAATCCTGCCATTACACAGAATGATCAAAATCCCGGATATTAATATTTAAAAATAATTGTAATATATTCAGCCTGCGAATTCTATTCTATACATCATGAGATCATATTTCGGTTTAATTTTTATATGCCTCCTTCTGTTTTCCTGTGGCAAACCTTCCAAAGGGACATTTAAAAAGATATCACCTTCCAGTTCAGGTATTGATTTCAATAATAAGGTGACAGAAAACGACACATTGAATTATCTGATTTTTCCATATATGTATATGGGCGGAGGCGTTTCTGTAGGCGATATTAATAATGACGGTCTCGATGATATCTTTTTTACAGGGAATCTTGTCAAAAACAAGCTTTATCTCAACAAGGGTAATATGAAATTTGAGGATATATCAGAAAAAGCAGGTATAGAAGGTAATCATCAATGGTTTACGGGTTCAACTATGGCAGACGTGAATAATGACGGCTGGCTGGATATTTACGTGTGTGTTTCAGCTAAATATCAACCAAAAGGTAATTTACTTTTTATTAATAACCATGATAATACTTTTACCGAATGTGCTGCAAATTATGGCATCAACGACAAGAGTTCTGCTGTTCAGGCAACTTTTTTTGATTATAATAATGATGGACTTCTGGATTTATATGTTGCCAATTATCCAATCGTACCCGTAAGTATGGGGGCCAAATTCTATCATGATAAGATGATTGAAAATAAATACGAAGAATCGGGACACTTATATAGAAATAATGGTAATAATACTTTTACTGATGTAACAAAGGAAGCGGGAGTGCAAAACTTTGGTATGTCAATAGGGGTGGTTGCAATGGATTATAATAATGATGGCTGGAAAGACTTATACATCTCAAATGATTTCAATGTACCAGATTACTTATATTTAAACAATGGAGACGGGACATTTAAAAATGTTGTGAGAGAAGCTACTTCTCAAACATCCATTTTCGGAATGGGATTTGATGCTGCCGATATTAACAATGACGGACTCATCGATTTATATCAGATAGATATGACTCCTGAAGATCATTATCGCAGAATGGTGAATGTTAGTCCTATGAGTCGTCAGACATTTTACCAAAGCCTTGATTATGGTTTACATTATCAGTACATGCAAAATTCTTTACAGCTAAACAATGGCATTTTTAATAATATCCCCATTTACAGTAATATTTCTTTGTTTGCAGGTGTTGCATATACAGACTGGAGCTGGGGAGGCCTTTTTATGGATATGGATAATGACGGGAACAAGGATCTGTTTATAACCAGCGGTGTATTAAGAGATATCAACGACAGAGACGTTTTGGAAGATTCAAGGAGTAATATTTATTTCAAGGTTAGAAAGGAATACCGTCCGGAACTCTTTCCCAGTACACCGGTAAAAAATCATGTCTTCAAAAATAACGGCGATTTTACATTTACCAACAAGTCGGATAGCTGGGGTTTTGAAAAACCGGGTTTTTCAAATGGAGTCGCTTACAGCGATCTGGATAATGATGGTGATTTGGATATAATAATTAATAATATAAATTCTGTTGCTGACATTTATGAAAACAGAATCGTTCCTGCCAACAATCATTATTTGAAAATTAATCTTGCCGGATCGGTTACCAATCCATTTGGTATAGGCAGCATCGTAACAGTAAGGACAGGCGATATTACACAAAAACAGGAACTTACTCTTACAAGGGGCTATCAGTCGAGTGTTCCAACCACCATTCATTTTGGTTTAGCTCAAAAAGACACTATAGATGAAGTAACCGTTATATGGCCGGATAAAAAACAACAAATACTAAAAAACATCAGAGCGGACCAGACACTTAAATTAAAATATATCGATGCAGTTGCTGCCGAAGAAAAACCCGCTCAAAAATTAAATTTTAATGACATAACAAAGCAGGCCGGAATAACATTTGTTCATCACGAAGATAAATTCGATGATTTTGAGTATGAAGAGTTGCTTCCATACAAGAATTCACAGATGGGCCCTGGTTTAACTGTTGGCGACATAAATGGAGACGGACTTGAAGATTTTTTTATTGGCAATGCTAAGGGTTTTAAGGCAGCTATGTATTTGCAGACTGAAAAAGGTACATTTAAGGAAATACCTGGCCCGTGGATAAACGATTCGCTTTATGAAGATACAGGGGCCTTACTGTTTGATGCTGACAATGATGGGAGATTGGATCTATACGTGGTTAGCGGAGGGAACGACGACAGGGAAAAAAAGGAATTTTACCAGGATAGGTTGTATTTAAATACAGGACAGGGTTTTGTTAAATGTAACAATTGTCTGCCTGCAGACTTAAATAAAAGCGGGAAATGTGTAAAAGCTGCAGATTATGACAAGGATGGACATCTGGATTTATTCTTAGGAGGACGTATTGTTCCCGGAAAATACCCTCTCCCGGCTAATAGTTATATTTTGAAAAATAACGGGAAAAAAGGAGCTGATCTGAAATTTGAAAATGTTACAGAAAAAATAGCCCCGGAACTTTTAAATCTGGGACTTGTCACAGATGCTGTCTGGGATGATTTTGACAACGATGGGAATGTTGACCTTATAATTGTGGGTGAATGGATGAAAATTCACTTCTTAAAAAATTCTTCAAATAGATTTGTAGATGTTTCTGATAAATTAGGATTTAAAGAAACTGTCGGCTGGTGGAGTAGTATTAATAGTATCGATATTGATAAGGATGGCGATAACGATTACCTGGTGGGTAATCTTGGATTAAATTATAAGTACAAAACCAGCGAAAAAGAACCATTTGAAATATACTCCAATGATTTTGATGTAAATGGGAAGTCAGATATAGTGCTTGGTTATAGTGAGAACGGGAAAAATTATCCGGTCACTGGTTTTGATGCTACTGTCAGACAGATTCCGGTTCTGAAACTCAGGTACAAAGGTTATGAAGATTTTGCACGGGCAACACTGCAAGAGATATATGGAGAACAAATGTTGAAGGCTTCTTTGCATTATAAGGCAGATACTTTTGCCAGTTATTGGATTGAAAATAAAGGAAAAGGGGAATTCACAATGCATAAACTCCCAAATTGGGCTCAATTTTCTTCCATCAATGATATAGTTGAAATAAAATATAAAGAAAATAGTACTGCTTTCATTGTTGCGGGCAATTTATATGGATCAGAGGTAGAGACGCCCAGAAATGATGCAAGTATTGGGCTGGTATTACTATCAGATACCAAAGGTGATATAAAGGTTGTACCACCGTCAGAGAGCACCCTTATGATTAAAGGTGAAGTGAAGGCTATCAGGAAGATTAAATTGGCTTCAGGAAATGATGCCTTACTGTTCGCAATCAATAATGATTCACTGAGATTACTGGAATTAAAATAAACTGTATTAAATGACCATAAAAAACTAATTACATGGCTTTCAAGGAAAGATGAATGGTCTAATATTAATGTAAATGGCTGGTATTTATAGATTATGAAAAAATTAAAATTTTTACCTGGATTGATTATTTTAGGAACTATAGGCTTCTTTGGTATGAACCTATACGCTCAGAAAAAGAATGACACCGATTCACGAGCTAAAATGACTCCCTGGAATGAAGGTGCGTGGGAAAGCGGTAAATACCGGAATGTATTTTTTGAAGCCGGATATAATCAGGCAGATATTGATGCAAAACTCGCAAAGGCATATTTCGATGTTTTTGAGGGACCCCAAAAAGTATATTTTGAAGTAGGAGATTCAATGGCATATGTTTCCGATATTAAAAACCATGATACCAGAACTGAAGGACTTTCATATGGAATGATGATCGCTGTACAACTCAATAAAAAAGATGTTTTTGACCGTTTATGGCGTTGGAGTAAAACTTATTTGCAACATCAGAATGGACCCCGTGAAGGTTACTTTGCCTGGAGCATTAATCCTAAGACTTTAAAACATAATTCTGAAGGTTCTGCTTCTGATGGCGAACTTTATTTCATAACAGATCTTTTATTCGCAGCTAACAGGTGGGGAAATAATACCGGGATTAACTATTATGCTGAAGCCAGAAGAATATTAGATGCAATGTGGGAAAAAAATGGCATTGGTGGAATTTGGAATATAATTAATACAGAACACAAACAAATTACTTTTACTCCGGATAATTTCGGATATAACTGGACCGATCCATCCTATCATGTGCCAGCTTTTTTTGAAATATGGGCTGAATATGCCAAAGATGGGAGGGAACAATACTATCGGGATTGCGCTGATACAGCCAGGATATTTCTTCACAGGGCCTGTAATCCGGTAACAGGTCTGAATGCAGATAATACAAAGTTTAGCGGCACACCTCTTTCAACTATGGGGATGCCTGCCGCTTTTCGCTTCGATTCATGGAGAGTTCCTATGAATATAGCTATGGACTATTCCTGGTTTGCAAAAGACATGCATTGGCAGCAGGATTATGCAAGACATATTCAGAATTTTCTTTCGGGCAGAGGTATTAATACTTTTGAAGATCAGTATAACTTAGATGGTTCTCTGCCAGATTTCATTCTTCCGGCAGGTGGATTCAGAAAATTACGTCATTCTATTGGCCTGGTGGCTACAGCGGCCTCTGCGTCAATTATGGGAACACAGGAAAATAGCTGGAAATTTGTAGATGCTTTATGGAATGCAAAACTCGAACCATATTCAGATGGCTATTTTGATCCTTATTATGATGGCATATTATATCTTTTCAGCATCATGCATTTGAGCGGCAATTATCAGATTATTAAACCAATTACATCAAATTGAACCAACAGAATTATTGATGTTATTATTCCTGTTTTTCAGATATGGTCTTTATGTAACATATATTCACCGCCTTGTACGTTAAGAATGTTTTTCTTTCAGCCGTTTGAGAACATCTTCAAGTGTTCCGCTAAATGGGCCGGGTGTTTCCATTTTAATTGATACAAGAGCAGCAGCAAACTTCAATGACTC
>DCFT01000112.1:0-1080 GCA_002319885.1 Bacteroidales bacterium UBA1797 | reverse complement strand
AATCTGTGTGAGAGATATGCAGCAAATGTTGTATCGCCCCTTCCAGTTCTGCCAGCTACACTTTTGTTTGAGAATTTCTCAAAATATGTTTTCCCATTAACTCTTGCCAATACGCCCTCTGATTGTGTAATGACAATTTCAGAACAACCCCATGATTCAATGATGATTGCAGCTTTCTCCAAATCATCTGTGCCGGTCAAAAGTCGGGCTTCCACTATGTCCAGTTTCAGCTTATCCATCATTGCAGCGATCTCTTTTTTATCCGCAACATCACTAAACTCGTGGTTCTTAGTTATTGGATCTACATGTCGGACAAAGCTCTGCATGTCGACCGACAAGCTCTCAAAGTTCCTGGACTTCAAACCCTTCATTAGTGCCATGTCGAATTCAGTATCCGATATACCTGCCAGGTGGACACACCTTGAATCCAGAGCAGGAACATCTTTTATGGAGATTAACCCTGCAGATTTGATAAGAGTCATTGTACGTTCATCGACGTTTTCCGACTCGTGTAACACTCTGTTGTAAGAAGTCTCTTCACTGGGAATGAGATAGGTATCGATGCCGATATCTTTCATTGGTTGAAGGATGGACTCATCTTTCTTTGCCATCTTCACCACAGCCGCAACCTTCTTGCCTATTCTGGCAGCAACCATGGCTCCGCATAAAACGGCGCTTCCGGGAGCGATACGCGCTTTCCCTCCAAATGGAATAATCTCATCATAGCACATGTGCCCTATAAATGTGACGTCATATTTTTTGCTCATAGTAATTGATTCCTTCTGATATTGTAATGTAATTTGTATTTTTTTACCACAGGGCTGTGCATCGATAACTGCTCAGCAACCAGCCCGTGGCTATTAATTACAACTTATTGATTAATTGTTACTCAGAACCACCTATCAACCATGAATAGAATGGCATAAGATCTTTTGACTCAATAGTTTTGGTCCTGTTTTTTGTCTGTAATTCTTTGATGTGATTCAAAACCAGATGTGACCAGACTGCACCAGGCCTTGGATATGCAGCAACAATATAATGTGGATTGGCTTTTGTTTCGCCTGCTTCCTGTTCCAACTC
>DCFT01000159.1:554-4776 GCA_002319885.1 Bacteroidales bacterium UBA1797 | reverse complement strand
CAGGAACCGGTGAAATAAAAGCCTGATAATAACAAGTTCCCCCGGCTTGTCTGAATCCTATATTTCCAGGCGTGGCTGGAGTTCCCATCCTTACTGATACTTGAAGTTGTGGAAGGGTATCCGAACCACATGAAGAACTAACAATAGCCAGTATCCAACCCGGGCCATTTCCATTAGCAGTGGCTTCAATGGGATTGGTGGTTCTATCTGTTGGTAATGTTATATTAGAACTTTTATCCCAGTAAACAGTACAACCCGTAGGGACATTAACTGTGAATGTTGCTCCTGAGGAGCAGACAGTGGTGGGGCCGGAAATGCTACTCACCAAAGTATTATATAGTAGACAAGAATTAGCAATTGTGCTAAACATACGCGTTACCTGCCCGGAAGTGTGAAGATTCATACAATTTGGAAAAGTATATGCCATAAACAAATGAGTGTTGGGGTTATAATGAGCTCCATTAGCATCAGTATATGAGCTAGAACAATTCCATATGCAAGTGCTTTGAGTTCCACAATCCTTTATATAAGCTGGATCAGCAGGTGTATCCAATACGAAATCTCCACACGTTGTACCATTACTCTCATTGACTAATTCAGGACAACTCCCTGCTCCATCAGTTGTAACTGTCCCGTGAAAGGTATGGTAAAGGCCTAAACAGTGTCCCAATTCATGTGAGAGTACATGAGAACTAGGAAAGTTGGCACCATATCCATTTCCGCCTATCACAAGAGCGGTGCCTGGTATATTAGCAGCCAGACCAAAAAATAATTTGTCATCTGCGAAAAGATATATATCAATTGCATTAATATGAGTGTTAACCTTAAAAACATCGAATTTACCATCTCCGTCAGCATCAGTCCTATAATAAGCGTCCTCGAAATTAGATTGAGAATTATAATTATAATAAGTATCATTTTTGATCTCGTCCGTACCCAACAAATAGATATTTATATTGTAAGGTTGATAATCAGAAATTAGTGTACTTAAGGCCGTATTTACTTCTTGCTGGGTTTGGCCGCCTGTTCCATCGGTTCTTCTCATCACATGAAAAAAGATTCCGATGGTATAAGAACTAGAAGCAGATTTAATTTCAGATGACTTAATTGTTTTTAAAAAGTCAGGTATGTTACCAGGAGTAGCGCAAAAATCCTGATTCTGTGCAAGTAGGTGTCCATTATTTATGAATAGAAAGAAAACACTGTAACCGATTAATTTAAAAAGGGAATTTCCAATTATAGAAAAAAATGAAACGTTCATAATTTTGTTATATTAAGTTTGGCTGTATAAGTTGTTTTATTAGTTGAATTTGAATCTCCCGGATATGGATCTAATCTTAACAAACAGAATCTATAGCCCAAAGTGTCAACACGATAATATAGTTGGTCATCGCACTCATATTCATAGCGACAACCAGGTATACTCAATGTAATAGTCCCAGTATCTTGCTTAAGAGAGAAAAAAATTTGAATTCTTCCAATACCTCCATAACATAAATAACAATTGGCCATTGAGCATCTTGAATCGAATAGGACTTTCTTGAAACTTATACTAAGAATGCTATCAGATATATTTTTATCCGATATGATAGGCTTAAGTGATTTATTCTCATTTACTTTTATTATGAAAGGCTCACCAAGATGATTGTTATTACCAACGGAGGATTCTTTTTTGCAACTAAAAGCTGCAATTCCGATAAACATGCATGTGAATAGGAAAGTTTTTAATGTTTTCATAATGTTTCATATTTGTTAATATGTCTACTTGAATATATTGGCCGAAATAGTTATATTAATCTCATGTTCCGGAAATTATTGTCAGGTTTTAACAGGCGTTTACATCTATACATGTCAAAAACCCTGCAAATGTGACATGGTTTTTATACCTTTTTTATATCATCTTTTTAATTTAAATATATTCTAAATAATACATATTGAATATCAATAAGATAATGATTATTTGTTTATCAGTTTTTAAAACAATCAGATAGTAAAGTACTGTTGTTGTTACTCAACTCGGAATACCTGCATGGCTTGAGATTAATAAAAGAGTTTTGACGACTGTGGATAATAAGGTGGTAGATATCAGCCGGCACAAAAATGGCTAAAGGACAGGAAAGGAAGAATATTATCCTATGAGGATATTCAGCATTATCAGAAAATAATTATTGCTCTGGCTGAGGATATAATTTTATCGATATCATACGAGGGTACTATAAAACCTTCAAAATGGAATCCCCAGTATTTTAAGTACCAGGGGAAAAAAGGAAAAGCAGATAAATTTAAAGCAGATCACCCTGGCAAGAATCATTCCCTATCTGTTGCATCATATTATTTAGAAGCTGACAAGGAACTGATGAATTTCAGCGACGAACTATTTTCAGCAAATTTTACGTTGGAGAAAAATGCTCGGAATGTAATGAGGAAAGCATTGATTGGAGGTCCGATATTAACACATATTGAGAATAAAGAAAAAACAATCTTCTATTACCTTGATTTTCAAGCAAAAAGTGTTAACACCTATAGAGATAATAGAGAGTCAAACAAGGGCATTCATCAAGGAAAACGACAGGCAGTCATAGATGTGTACATTGCTGATCCCAAAAAAACAATGGTCCAGATTGTGCTTGAACTTTCACCGGTTATAAAGGTAACCAGGAAGACAGCATCAAAATATATTAAAGAATATGTAATGGGTAAAAATAACCCTATGAAAACAACAATATAGATATCTCTTTTCATATATTGTTGTTTCTAGCAGGTTAAAATTACTCATCCCTCCTCAGACTATTCAATATCACTTTTTGAAGTGTGATTATTTAAACCATGCTATATCCTTTAATGCCGTTTTCGCCTGTAACTCTCTAAGGTGAATATACTTATCAAAACTGGCTAATGTCTTGTGACCAGTCATAAGCATTATTAAATTTATAGGAGTACTAGCCAGTACCTGGATCGTAGCAAAAGTACGTCTGCCACAATGAGAGCTGACCGCTTTCCATCTTTGATTGGAGGTTCTGATCTTCTTACCTCCCTTTGTGATTCGTTTGTTAAATACACCGATTATTTTAGCTTTTTCGCAAACCTCTTTAAGATATTTGTCATATTTCTGGCTCGACATGATTGGTGGTAAATTACCGTCATATTTCTTCAAAATAGCTGCTACTTTTGGATGAATAGGGAAATTTGAAACATCATCACTTTTTTCTCTACGGAAGGTGCAAATTCCATCCGTGACATTATTCATATTTACTTTTGTTATACCCGCAAAAGCAGCACCAGTATAACATTGGATTAAAAAATAATCTCTTACCTTATCAAGATGCCCCGTTAGCTTTACATCTGCAATCAAATCTACCTCCGCTTGAGTTAAAGCAATATTTTCAGACTCTTCATCCTTTCTTTTGAATTTTTTATAATCCTGTGAATTGTGAAGCTTTTTGTCATAAGCAAGACCTAATACGTTTTTGATGTTCTTCCACTGACTTGAGATGGTTTTAACTGATAAATCACAGCCTTGTTCCAGAAATCGTCCAAATTTTTCATAGAAATTCATGTCAAGCTGACTGAATGTAGGCTCAGCACCATTGAAAAACTTTTCCAGCCTCCTGTAAGTTGTCTGATATGATAAACCTGTAGACTTCTTGTCCAACAATAAAGTCTCATAATATTCCTTCAAGTATGGCATAAAAGCTGCTCCTGTAGGCTTTACGGTGCGTTTTCCGCCCTCTTTAGCATCATAAAGCTCATATAACCTGTCCATGCCTCCCCCAGTAGTAGTTAACTCCTGTATAGACTGTGTGAGGTACATTTCTTTGGTCTTGAGTGTGGTGTTGACACTGACTCCGGAGTCCATAACAAGATTATTCACGGCTTTGCCTTTTGAAGCGTCCCACTTATCAGCTGGAAGTTTAATACCTGTGGACCTTCTGAATCTCTTTCCATCGACTGTCTGCTCGATGTAGATTGTACCATAGTTTTTGTCCCTGTAAAAAGAAGCCATTTCGAAGTAGTATTGATTAATACTTCAAATATAGTAAAAAATTTATTTACTCTGGCAGAGGTCTGGCTGAGCTAGGGTATATGAGAGGCTATTTATTGCTTTTTGGTCATTTTCTGAGAGTGACATTACATTGGTGTTTGATAGCAGATTATCAGCTATATACAATAAAAAAAGCCCTCATCTCTGAAGGCTTATAAGTGATCCAGCTGGGGCTCGAAC
>DCFT01000159.1:0-259 GCA_002319885.1 Bacteroidales bacterium UBA1797 | reverse complement strand
TCTACCAGCTGAGCTACTGAATCCTTTCTATTTTTGCGAGTGCAAATGTATGATAATTTTGTTTTAAAGCAAAAGAATGGAACAATTTTTCATAGTCATTGCTCCATTTTCCTTTAATAAATAGTCAGCTTTACCTGAATGCTGAACTTTTAATTAAATTCTATCGCGAAAGAACAGGAATCTGCCTGTTTATTGATTCTTCGAGAGAGATTAAAGTTTCGGTTCGGACAATTCCCTCAATATTCTGAATTGTATCCGT
>DCFT01000014.1 GCA_002319885.1 Bacteroidales bacterium UBA1797 | reverse complement strand
GATTTATAAAATTTCATACTTCATGAGTCATAAAGTCAAAAACGCTTTTATCATGTTTATTTAGTTCTGTGGAGCTGCCTGCATCCTTGGAACCTCAACTTTAATATCCTGTACAGCAGCCCGGATGCAAGTAGTAGCAACAACACCGACAATATCTTCGTCACTGCAGCCTCTGGACAGGTCATTAACCGGCTTTGCCAGCCCCTGAAGTATAGGATCGTATGCTTCAGCTTTGGCAAGTCTCTGGGCAATCTTGTATGCGATATTTCCAGCGTTCAGATCCGGGAAAAGGAAGACATTTGCCTTTCCTGCCACAGAGCTTCCGGGTGATTTTGACTTCGCAACACTCGGAACAATTGCAGCATCAACCTGTAGTTCTCCATCTATTGGAATATCGGGGGAAAGTTCCTGAGCACGTTTTGTAGCAGCAATCGTTGCTTCAGTCAGCGGGCTCTTAGCACTTCCGTTGGTTGAATAAAAAAGCATTGCAACAACTGGCTTGTCTTGAACCAGCAGCTCAAAAGATTTTGCCGAACTAATTGCGATATGTGCTAGCTCATCAGGATTTGGCATCTCAACCATTCCGGAGTCTGCAAATACAAATGTTCCTTTCGATCCATATTCACAGTCAGGTACGGATATTACGAAAAAAGCAGACAGTAGAGCTACTCCGGGAGCTGTTTTTACGATCTGGACTGCAGGTCTTATAGTGTCTGAAGAAGAATGATCGGAGCCAGAGACCACACCATCTACTTCACCCATTTTTGCCATCATTACAGCGAAAAACACGCAATTACTCATGATTTCCCGAGCATTTTCAAGTGTAATCCTTTTGTGCTTTCTCAGTTCATAAAAAGCTTTAACGTACTCATCTCTTCTCTTAAAGAAAAAAAACATATTCGGGCTGAGCTCATTCTGATATATCTCAATAAATATTTACTTTTTAGGATGTGAGCTTTTTGGTAAGTAAAATGGTTTCAGAAACACAAAAAAGTAAAAACTTAATTTATAAAAGATAATTATATATAAATTAACTCTATATTATTAAATCAATTTTTATTAAATTATGTCAATTTAATTAAATGTGTCTAAACAAAACGATATCTAAATCACATATGGGGGAAATTAATGAAAACAAAATTGATAGGTTCTCTGCTGGCTCTGTGCCTGGCCTGTTCTCTTGGAGTTGTGCAAGCACAAACAGGGGGAAATAACTCATCCCAATGGGAAAACACAATCCAGGGATCCGGCGATGTCCGATGGGTTTCGATAAGTGATAATGAAACGTCGTTCGATTTAATGCAGGAATCAATTCCATTCTCAGGAAACTATACCAGTATAAACGGAACTTTTTTCTTGAATTTAACAGCCCTGTCTCCAATGGGTATAAGCCCATCCAACGAAACAGCCATAGCTGAGTTCAACTTCACTGATCCGAAAGGTCAAATCAATTATTCAGTGGTTCTAAAAAATGTATATAATGTAGCTGAATCTTTATTTACTTATAATTGTATTAATGGAAATTCATCCAATGATAAATGCTCAGGACCTACCACATATAACTACGGTACCATATGGGGAGTAGGAGAATTCTATGTGAATGGCACTATGGTAAATAACAATAGGATAATTCGAGTCATGGCAATTGAGCGGGTTAATAATTCCGATAGAGAAGGATATACACTAATTTTTGATAAAGAACTCCCTCACAAAAGCATAGAGACTCGGCTTTTCTTACCTGAACTGGTGGTAAGCGACAATGGAACAATAGATCAGCAGCCAGTGCCTACGAACTATACTCTACAAGATAGCCGGAATCAGTCTTTCATTAATATAATTTTTGAAAACAGTCAGCTTGAAGAGAAAAAGATATTTTCAAATAATACATCTGGCGAGATATCCGGAAATATAACTGAAAGTATGGAAAATAGAAGTCAATGAGCCTGAATTCTTAACACAGGGAAATTATTTTTCCCTTTTTTGAGATTAGTTATAGGCAGTTTTCAGCACAAAACGTTTCTTCATATTATTCTTAATTTTAGAGTCTTAACAAGTCATTACGTAAAAGCTTCAAGACATTCTATTTTACCTGAACCGCACCATTTTAAAATATATGCGCCGCTTTCATTTAAGTATATGAAAGTGTTTGTATGGCATATTGTTCCATTGAGTTCCGTATCTGTGCCCATCCAGCATCCGCTATTAAGGAATAGTTTTTTTCCGGTTTCTGTTTTTAATTCAAAAGAACTTGCAAAATGGGTATGACCGAAAACAACAACTTCTGCGTCTATTGTTTCCTTATTTTTCTGGTAATATTTATGTTGGATGACCTGTTCTGCCGTTTTATCTGCAGGCTTTGTAAAGTTGTATATTGTTCCTTGAGTGTTAGCAACAATGCCAGGAATGGAACTCAATGCAAAAAAACCTGTAAACAAAGCCAATCCCAGATTACCCCAAAAACTGAATTTTAGAAACTCGTTCCACAAAAAGTACTTCTCACCAAGTAA
>DCFT01000035.1 GCA_002319885.1 Bacteroidales bacterium UBA1797 | reverse complement strand
TACACTTTAAATTGTCGGATCACTCGTTCAAGCCTTGTTTTCGGAGATGTCACGACAACAGGGAAATGACAATAAGCTAATGAAATGAACGGACCTTTCTTGTAGACTGCATCCCTCAGGAAATGGTCCGCATCGAGCACCATAACAGGCTCGCCAGTGGGACTGGTAATAACTACCCATTTTTTCCCCGAGGCTTCTATCTTCTGCAGGAAAGAATCGGATGGCTCCCTTTGAAATGTGGGAAAAACCGGTCGGCCATTTTCAACTGGCAGAGAAACAATACTTCTTGGGTCTATTATAGAACCTTCATCAGAAATATTAACATCGTCTATGGTAAGAAAATTCAGGGCCCCTATCCCCTCAAAAGCGCCGATGTCGGATTTCCCGGATTCTATGTGCTTTTCAAGCATAATCATCATAGCCTGCTCTTTGAAAAGCTCAAGCTTTTCCTTTCCAAGCCACCAGTCCAGAATGAGGGCTGTTGG
Organism: Bacteroidales bacterium UBA1797; assembly: GCA_002319885.1. Lineage (GTDB taxonomy): Bacteria > Bacteroidota > Bacteroidia > Bacteroidales > VadinHA17 > LD21. The sequence goes on along the minus strand of DCFT01000035.1, from coordinate 3,876 downwards.
TTTGGCTACGGGATAAAAAACAAACTGGTAGAAGCGGACGAGAGGGGCTAGTTTTGATCCAAGGGAGAGAGCATTTCGAGAGAAATAAGCCTGGGGCGCAATTTCACCAAAGCAGGTGATAACAAAGGTCGAGAAGAGGAAAGCTGAGGCTCCTGTCAATACCGAATCCGTAAGAAGGGCAATAAGAACATTAATACCTACATTCCCCCAAAGTAATGTAGTAAGCAGAAAATTAGAATCCCTTCGAATCTGCAAGATTTTAATAGCCTCTTTATTCCCAGCTTCAGCCTCGATCTCAAGTTTTAGTCTTCCAAGGCCAAAAATACCTATTGTCAGCCCCGCAAATATGGAGGACTGGATCAGGCAGAGTATAATTAGTATCCATGTAAATATTCCATTCATTGTGAGTCTTAGCCTCTTATACATTCATCTAAGCCTAATCGAAAATGCCTTAGACTAACTAATATTTAAGCCTAGTTAAATGTTTAATCTGTTATATTTTACAAATCTAATCTCATCATTCAAATATTAATAAATTTACTCTTATATTTATTGTATTAAGACATTATTTTTTTGTAAGTTTTTGAGATTTTTATGCATTTTGCTGGTAGACTTCGGACCACCTTTATTTTAAACATTTCTCATTGCTACAAGAAGGAAGGCATGATGAAGGAATCGGCAAGTTAGCCGTCGGTTAGATAGAAAGGTATCTAAATGAATATTGTTACTAATGTTTTCAGATATGGGTTAGTAAAATCCTTTGAGCAGAAATGAGTTCAGTTCCAGCCCGGTACGTTCCTTTCCGGTCTCAGCTCCCTGCCTTTATCGATAATATATAATCGCTTAATCGCTTGATTCTTTTGTCTTCCGGGTCGATTTCCCGGTAGACAATGCCTTCTTCTTCGGCAAAAGCGTAATCAAAAAGGAGATAAACTGAAGAAATTATTAACGTTAATTTAATTTTAAAATATTTGAGAGAACCGCTTATGTAAAAATAAAATGATTTTTTACGTTTAGATGCCGAAAGTACACATAATAAGTGGATAGATGATGAATTCTCATTATAAGCTAACTACTTTGCGTCTGGTTTAAATAACTCTGGTATTACCCTCTCAATGTGGAATTTTCTATCACATAACTTTTCAAAAATTTTGACTTTGCAGAAAATAGGCACACTGTTTATTGAATAGGATATTGGAAGACTTGAAAATAGTAAAAAGTCTCAAAGATGGTGATCATAACATGTTGCTCGATGAAAAAGCATTAGTGACATTACAAAAATTAGGACTAACATATTATGGTGCACGGGTTTATACGACGCTTGTTTCACTGGGTCCGAGCGATGCAACCGAGCTTGCTGTTGAATCAGAGGTTCCGCGGACTAAAATATATGATGTCCTGAAAAGGCTCGAAACCGAGAAATGGATAACTGTAGAACACACAAGGCCTATTACTTATACTGCCAAATACCCAAAAGACGTACTCGAAGAACGAAAAGCCGTCTTTAATTCTGAAGTTGACGATGCATCAAATCAGTTGTCCATGCTGTATGATAAATTAATGGATAAGGAAATCCCTAAGGTATGGCTTTTAAGAGGAATGGATAATATCACGGCAAAAACACTTGATATGATAAGAAGAGCTAAAAAAGACATAATGCTTTTAGGAGCCCTTTACTCTGCCAATGAAATTGAGCAGCTCAAAACGGAATTAACATATGCTAAGAAAAAAGGGCTAAACATACGTGCTATATCCAGACAAAGTATAAAATTAAAAGACGGTGAACTGGAAATAATTAAAAAATTGTCTCCGGTCATACCCGAGATCAAAATATCCGGACCTACGTTTTCAAAATTTGTAATAATAGATGACAAAGAATTATTGATCATATTCTCAAAGGTAGAAGACGATATTCTGGATATAGACAACACGATAGCTATATGGATTCCAAATGTATCGATCGCATCTTACCAGGCAAGCATATTTAATGGCATATGGAATGAATGAATGAATGAATTAGCAGTTATCTAACACGAAATCTTTTATTTATTCATTATATTCTAATAAGCTCTTATTCTAATAAGCTCTTTTTTGGTTCTTCCACTGCTAAAAGCATCGATACGATTCGTATCGTATACAAGTTAATCCAGGTCACCAATAACCCTGTAAAAGTTACAAAAGTAATATGAAGCCTTAATTAAAATAATTCATTGACAATTTCGTAAAAATATAAGGAGGAAATTATGAAAATAGTCGGGATACAGTCAAGCCCAAGAGGCAAAAATAGTAATACATTAAAATTGTTGGATGCCGCCCTGGATGGAGCCGCAGAAGCAGGAGCTGAAGTCGAGGCCATCGACGTGGCGAAATTGAAAATCAAATATTGTACCGCATGCAATTCCTGTCATGAGAAAGGTGTATGCTCAATAAAAGACGACTATAACGGTGTACTGGAAAAGCTGCTGGCTGCGGACGGCATAATCTGGAGCAGCCCGAACTATATGATGAATGTGACAGCTCAGCTCAAGACACTGTTTGATAGAAGCCCGCTTGTTACTCATGAACAACTATTTGACGGAAAATATGGTCTTTCCTTAACAACTGCAGGTGCGGGCATTGGTGAGGTAGATTTTGTTCTTAATATTATGAAGGCATTTATGAGCAACTGTGGAGGCAACGTTATCGGAGGAGTAGGCTGCGCAATGGCGCAGGGTCCTTCAGCAATGGAAGCAGCCGTTGAAAAATCGCGTGAAATGGGCAAAGACCTTGTTGAAGCGATAAAAGAGAAAAGACAATATCCTGAACAGGAAGCAGCACATAAAGCCTGGAGAGAACGGTTCAAATATGTCATCCTTGCCAACAAAGACCACTGGACGCACAATTGTGATTACTGGATGGAAAAGGGCTGGATTAAAGAATAAAGATTTTTAAGAGGGTAATTATATGGAGAAGAATTCTACGTTAAACATTCTGGAGCTGGGAAAAAGACTTTCCACAGCCGGCAGATTGCAACTACGTCCCTTATGCGTATATGGCACGGACAAGATCCCGAATAACGCAGTACCGTCATTCACGATAGATCGATGTATAGCGAAAGCAGTCTATACTGCTGCCCTCTTTGAAGAAACACCCCCATTGTATATTGAGGCAGCTCATGAACAATGCTGCAATGGTGGAAGGGTATGGATGGGACTAGCTGAACCTCATCCGAAGCTGAAATACTTCGTAACTGTGGGCACGCCTGATTTCCATGGTGGCGCTGCTGAGCACTTAAAAGCGTCGCCGGAATTATTCGAAGAGTACATGAAACACGCAGGAAAAATAACTCCTCCTGACAATTACACTGTCATCGGACCCTGTACTGACGATATTGCACCGGAAGCGATCAAAGCAGTGATCCTGTTCGCAGGTAGTGAGCAAATAAGGAACTTATGCGGTCTGGCGCAGTTCAATAATTCTGACATTTTCTTTAAGACGGTGATACCCGGCGGACCTACCTGTGCTACAATGCTGACTTTCCCCGCAAGTATGGCAGAAAATGCGCCTAAAGACTCAGCTTATATCGGTCCTGTCGATCCGACAGGAAACTCCTGGCTACCTCCCGAGTTGATGATTATGGGCATCCCTGCGGCTGTGGCACAACAGATGGCAGCCGACTTAGAAGAGTCTTTTATCTGTAAAAGGATCAGGATAGCTTATCCTGAGAAACGTATCATCATAAAATCATAAGCTAAAAACATATAAAAAGAAGGAAAAAAACAATATCATCAGAGCCTGTAGAAAAACTATTGAATGAGATACTATTTATAACAGGTAGTCATATTAAATTCGTTGATTAGTCAACCATAATTAAAGAATAATACGAAGAGCATATTT
>DCFT01000020.1:4361-4944 GCA_002319885.1 Bacteroidales bacterium UBA1797 | reverse complement strand
CGTGACCCATTTTTGCTGCCTCAATGCCTCCTTTTATGCCACGCCAGCTCATTACGGAAGCTTCAGGAGCCAAACCGCCTTCAAGAATCTCGTCCCAGCCAATCATCTTTTTGCCTTTCGATTTCAGGATAGTTTCCACACGTTTCATGAAATAAGCCTGTAATTCTTCGGGTTTGGTCATTTTCATTTTTTTCATGAGTGCCTGGCATGCAGCATCTTTCATCCAGAAGCCTTTATAGCATTCGTCGCCTCCAACATGAATATACGGATTTGGGAACAAAGCAGCTATTTCAGTAAAAACTTTGTCGAGGAATTCATAAACTTTTTCATCTGACGGATTGAGCGAATTATCTGAAAACATCCTGAATGTGCCATCGTCATGCCATTCTGAATCTCTAGAGCCGGGGTTGACTTTTGAATTTGGATTTTTAGTACAGCATAACTCAGGATATGAAGCAATTGCTGACATACTGTGTCCCGGGACGTCAACCTCTGGTACTATGGTTACAAAACGATCCTGTGCATATTGAATTATTTCTTTTATGTCGGCCTGTGTATAGAAACCTCCTGCAGTTGCTGCTTC
>DCFT01000020.1:511-4043 GCA_002319885.1 Bacteroidales bacterium UBA1797 | reverse complement strand
CCATGCTCCAATTTCGGTTAGTTTGGGCAACGACTTGATTTCAATTCTCCATCCGTTATCATCGGTCAGATGCCAGTGAAAAGTATTGAATTTATATCTTGCAATCTCGTCGATGTAGCGTTTAACTTCTTCTTTGGTGAAAAAATTACGGCTGACATCAAGCATCATACCCCTCCAGCCAAAACGGGGATAATCGGTTATCTTAACAGCAGGAATAGTCCAGGGCATACTGACAACAGTTTTGCTTTCAATTTCTTTTGGCAAAAGCTGAAGCAGTGTTTGCATGCCATAGAACAGACCGGCAGGTTCGTTGGCACTAATAACCACTCCCTGGGGAGATGATACCAGGATATAACCTTCTTTCCCTATGAGTGAAACAGGAACCTTATTCAGATTAAACTGAATTGAAGCTTCATTTCCCTGCTGTGTATTAATCATAAAACCTGTGGGGACATTAAGTTTCTCAGAAAGCATATCAGCAATTTTGCGGCTTTGCTGACTATCGTAACCAATAGTTGAAGTCTTGGTTAATATAAATGATCCGTCAGATTGTTGGAGATCAACAGGCTGTGGAATCAGCTCAAATGCAGGTTTTTGTCCATAAACCGATGCAAGAGAGAAAAAAAGCAAAAGGAAAACCAGTTTTTTCATAACAGGATAATATTTATTTTAATTAGTATGGTTGAATAGTACATTACAAATAATTATCAAATTTAATTATCTCTTCGGACAATTGTTCCTTATCCGAAATTAATCCTGGTGAATACAGGCAATACATCCCGTTTTTACTTTATTCCCGATTAAGATATCAGGCGCGGGAACAATTTTTATTACCAGCAGTTTTCAGGACTTTTAAAACCTCTTTTTTTAAACCGATCACCACCTTCCCTGAAATCTCAAGCGGTTCACCATCGATGTGAAACCTGGTTTCGCTGGTTTCTATTACAATTTCTTTATCTGTCTGCAGATGTCTTACATATTTTGACTTATTTATTCTTTTTGTAAAGAGTCTTAATATAAACAGAGAGCCTAATATTTTAGGGAAAGGCTTAATTAACACAATATCAATTAGTCCGTCATTTGGTCGTGCTTCCGGCGCAATAAAAGCATAGTTCCCGAACTGCCGCGTATTTGCAACAGTAAGTACAAATAGTTTTTCAGATACAATTTCTTCCCCACCGCATTTAATGGTTACATGAAAAGGGCGCAGCCGCAGAAATGTTTTAAATGTTAACCAAACATACGGAAGGAAGCCCCGCAGCTTAAGGTTGTTAAATGAATGAGCGACAAAGCTGTCGAGACCAATACCTGCAACATTAAGACAAAGTTTTTCGTTAATCTCAATTACATCAATATCAATACTCTCAGCTCTCTTAATATCAGAGAGCAGTGAACGTACATTCATTTTAAAGCCGAATTCCTTTGCAAATCCATTGCCTGAGCCCAGGGGCAGTACGCCAAGGATCTTATTGGTGCCAACCAGTTCTGATGCTACGGTGTGCACGGTACCATCTCCTCCGGCAGCTATAAAGACATCATACTTATTAAAGTTTTGCTTAATAAGGCAACTGGTATCTTCTTTGTTCAATGTTTTGCAGAAGGATAACTGATTTTTGCGGATCTCAAGTTCTTTTGAAACAATAAAGTTAACCGGGGGCACTCCTGAAGTAGGATTCAATACAAACAATGCTTTATGAATATGTTCATGAGTGGTCCTTTTCATGCTCAAATTTACGGAAGTTTATTATTATTCCATAAACGGATACCGAAAATCGGTTGCAGGTATAAGTGTTTCTTTTATTGTTCTGGGGCTTACCCAGCGCAGAAGGTTAAGGTGGCTGCCTGCTTTGTCGTTGGTACCCGAGGCCCTGGCTCCTCCAAATGGCTGTTGCCCAACCATTGCGCCTGTAGGTTTGTCGTTGATATAGAAGTTACCAGCAGAATACCGTAACGCACGGCATGCCTTTATCATTGCATATTTATCATTACTGAAAATAGCCCCTGTAAGGGCATAGGGAGATGTTTCGTCGCACAGAGTAAGAGTATCATCAAACTTATCATCTTCATAAATAAAAATAGTCATTACCGGCCCAAATATTTCTTCTTCCATCGTGAAAAAATGGGGGTTTTCTGTGACAATTACTGTTGGTTCAATAAAATATCCCTTTGATTTGTCTCCATTTCCCCCGGCTATTATATGTGCATCATCGGAAGCCCTGGTCTTGTTTATGTACGACATGATCTTGTCAAAAGAACTCTCATCTATTACAGCATTCATATAATTATGGAAGTCACAGACATCACCAACTTTTATTTCCGCTAACATTCTTAAAATATGCTGCCGGGTATCATTCCAGATCGATTTAGGGATATAAGCTCTTGAGGCTGCGGAACATTTCTGCCCCTGGTACTCAAACGATCCTCTGACAATAGCTGTGGCAAGTTCCAATGCGTTTGCAGAAGAATGAGCGAAAATAAAATCTTTACCCCCTGTTTCACCAACAAGCTTAGGATACGATTTATAAACAGAAAGATTTTCCGTAACCTGTTTCCACAGAGAATTAAAGGTGGAATTTGAACCGGTAAAATGAATTCCGGCCAGATCCCTGTGTTTAAGAACAATACTGCTTATCAGAGCGCCTGAACCGGGTACAAAATTTATTACTCCCGCAGGCATACCTGCCTCTTCAAGAATCTTCACCAGGTAATAATTTGAAAGGAGCGAAGTAGTTGCCGGCTTCCAGATTGTTGTGTTACCCATTAAAGCGACACTTGTACTCAGGTTTGACGCGATTGCAGTAAAGTTAAAGGGAGAGACAGTGTATACAAATCCTTCAAGAGGCCTGTATTCCAAACGGTTGATATTTTCACTCTCTGATATCGGTTGTTCCTGATAAATAAGCGATGCAAAATAGATATTGAAGCGGAGATAATCTATCACTTCGCAAGCTGCATCTATCTCAGCCTGGAAAACATTTTTACCCTGGCCCAGCATTGTTGCAGCATTGATCCGGAACCTGTATTTCTTTGATAAAAGCTCAGCGGCTTTAGCTATTATAGCAGCTCTTTCCATCCACGCCAGTGTCATCCACTCACATTTGGCATCGAGAGCTGCATTTATTGCAAGAGTGACTTCTTTTTCTGTAGCCATATGATATGTAGCCAATACATGACTATGATCGGTAGGCATAACCACTGTCCCGGTTTTCCCTGTCCGGATCTCTTTTCCCCCTATTATAAGCGGGATATCAATGATCTGACTTTTCTGACGGTCAAGTTCTGCCTCAAGCATAACTCTTTCTTCACTGCCAGGTCTGTAGGACAGGACAGGTTCGTTTTTAGGTTCCCGGAAATTATAAATAGCGTTATTCATCCATAAATTGTTTTTGCAATATTGAGTAGTTTAAAAATATTATTCAATGATAAATGTCGTTCTGGTAAATGATTTTTTAAATTTCTCTTCCTGCTATCATTATTTTGTTTCTTTATAACACCTGAATATTTTATATGTTCAGAGTTAATTGACCAGAGT
>DCFT01000020.1:0-181 GCA_002319885.1 Bacteroidales bacterium UBA1797 | reverse complement strand
GTAAAGTGAATAGAGGGACAAGTTTTTTCTGTTACTATTCTCATTTTAGCTGGAAGCCAGGGACTCCTGTTTGCCACATGGCAAAACTGAAGACATCCGCAAGGCTCTCGAAATTCTTTTTCTTTGAATTTCCGATTCCATGACCGGCTTCATAATCTACCAGAAACAATACAGGTTTGTC
>DCFT01000002.1:1338-3364 GCA_002319885.1 Bacteroidales bacterium UBA1797 | reverse complement strand
GGAATAATGAAAAATCAAATGTTTGAAAAGCTCAAAAAGACGCCGGGAATTTTACTGGCAGTCCTTTTTGTAGTTTCATTGACAGCTGCATCCGCAGTCGCAGAGTCGGCTTTACCAGGCCAGGGAACAGGAACAAAATCCGTTAGTCAATATCAATATAATGAGCCAAACATGTTCACTTTACAAGGAGTCGGACCCAAGTATAAGGATATACAGATAAGCTATTCGACAAGTAGCATTACAGGACAACCTCTTTTCAGCTATAAAGACTCGAAAGGCACACACAGCTTCAAAGGAGACGAGATCCGCGCACAAGACACAGAGATGGGTACTATGGTTACTGTAACCTTGGAGAGTATTCCTGACTTCCGTGTTACAACACTAACCTTGCTGCTGCCTGCAATCAACCTCGATGGTTCGGCAAGAGAATTCAAAACCATTGCGATCCGGACAACTAGCAAAACTACAATCGGTGGGGCGCGTTTTGCTAAGGGAGTATTGCAGTACTATGAAGTGATAGACCTTAAAGGAACAGCTAATAGTGTTAAATTTTGATTAATCGCATAAAGAAGCGCTGTCTCTTTAAGCGAAATATCCGGTAAAGCTTAGTGCAAACTCTTTAAATATTCTTTTTTAAATATTTTTTCATTTTTTCGGGATATTCTTCCGCATAACATTTAAGGGGATGTTTTTCCGCGCCGATTAAGCAGTAATTGCAGTTGATGCATTTCGACTCATTTTGCCTGCCTTCTTTAAATTTTTTAACCAAATCCGGCTCGATAATAAATGGCCTGGACATAGAAACAAAGTCGCATCGTTCCTGTTCTATAATGTTTTTTATGTCTTTCAATTTTCTGATGCCGCCTACGACTATAACTGGAATGCTTACGTGCTTTTTTATTTCCTCAGCATGAGGCAGATTATATAAAAAATGTGGCTCAGGGCTGGCCATTGTTCTTTTTACCATAAACCCGACAAGAGGATGAAAAAATTTTGGAATTTTCTCCATTTTGAAATTATTGCGTGAGATCGCATCAAAAGGGCAATCACCTCTGGAAGTTACAAAGCCTTCTTCCACAATGCCACAGGATACTTCGATATCGTCACAACCCGCCTGTTCAAGGCACCTGGAGATTCTCACCGATTCCTCTATATTAATTCCGTCCTTTGATTTTTCATAGGCATTGATTTTTACAAGAATCGGATACTCTCCTACCCTTGTTCTGGCCTGCCTTATGATTTCATTGACTATCCTAAATCTGTTTTCCGTGTTCCCGCCCCAAATATCGTTTCGCTTATTCATATGAGGAGACAGAAAAGATGAGAGCAGATAACCGTGCGCAGCATGGATCTGTACGCCGTCAAAATCTGCTTTTTTGCCCTTGCGACTGCAAGTACGAATTTTTCGATGAATTCATATATCTCATCTTCGAACAATGCATGCGGAACCTCCTCACTATATATTTTATCTTTTATTCGTATGGAGCAACCGTTGGGAAGCCTGTAATTTTTGAGCGAGTTTGCCTCCCGCAATGAGCTATCTGTAAAAAGACAGGAGTACCGTACTCATGTACTCTGCGGGTTAACTCTCGTAAGGGTTCTACCTGAAAGTCACTGTCAATCATCAACATATTAAGCATCGGGGATTTTCCGTTCTGCTGAACTCCTGTATAACCCGTTATAATTGCCCCTACTTCACCCCTGGCCAGGTGCTCGTATTTCTTCATCATCATTTCTGTCGGGCACCCGTTTTCATCGGCCATGCCCTCGTGCGTGGCGGAACGAATTATTCTATTCTTTAGTGTGACACCTGCAATATTGGCATCTCCAAAAACACTTCTCATTAGTTTACTCCCTGCCGTGAGCTAACAATAAATCCTTTATTCTGTAGTTATAAAATTTATTAAAAAAAATATATGTTTGAAGAAAAGGCATGTATTAAGATAAAAATAAGATTTTATTATCTTCGCAGAAAATAAGATGTCGATTCCAGAGCCTTCCTATATCCTTTTTTTCAGTATTTTTA
>DCFT01000002.1:0-958 GCA_002319885.1 Bacteroidales bacterium UBA1797 | reverse complement strand
TGCTTTTTGTGTTGCTTTCTCAGTTACGGGATCTTTCAACTCTACTTCAATCAATCGCTTATCTATGATTTGAGTTGATAAGCCAAGTCTTTTACTAAGATCGGTCTGGTTATGCCATCTGGGTCTGACTATTTTCTCAGGTTGTTTCCTCCTTGGGAGCCTCTTACTTTTTGGTAAGTTAATCCCGAAAGGAAAACCATTTGCGTTATCCTGATACGCTTTTTTTAATTTCGATACATAACTCTTACGAAGTCTGGAAATTCTGGATATTTCTTCTATAGACTCTTTCCAGGTCTCAAAAGGTCTGAATCTTTTGATAATGGTTGCATAGTGTTCCGAGACTGGAATCTCCTCTATTGGAATACCATGCAAAACAAGTGTATAGGCATCAACCAGATCTAGCATTTTATCTCATTAATTCTTTATTTTATGTTAAAATGTACAGAAAGTACTTCACTTTATCCTCGATTCCAGCTTCTTGACCAGCAAACCAGTCATTGTATTAAGAAAAATGCCTATTCTTTCATCATAACGACCACATTGCTCTAGCAGTACAATGGCATCGTATAGAGGATAAGTAATTGATTTATCATACAGTTTTTCTATTTGATGTATTATTCTTGTGATTTCGTGAATCGAAACATGCTCTGGAGTACGGTGTATGCTCCACTGAATTTGATTTAAGTCGCGAATTATCTGGTTACATGTAATCGGTATATCTGTCAACCTCGCACCTTTCTCATGTGTTAATTCTTCATGTGTTAATAATTGAATTCTTCCCTACTTTACTAACCTGTTATCTATATCTTTTCTCTAAAGTATTTTTCAAATAGCAATGGATTTTTATATACCAACACTAGTAATATTTTTACATGATAATAACGCCAATCTATCAATGCAGGAACTGTAAACTGATCTATTCCGGCATTAAACTCGAGATAGCAAACGCACCGCTTGA
>DCFT01000109.1 GCA_002319885.1 Bacteroidales bacterium UBA1797 | reverse complement strand
ACACTTCAAAACGGGCTTTACCGGCCAGCTGTTTCCAGCCGGTTAGTGTTTGTCCGTCGAAGAGGTTGACCCAGTTTTTCTGGGCATCTGCGCTGATGATGCTGAAAAGAAAAGCAAAAAGGGAGAAGATAAAAATCCGCTTCATATGACAGAAAATTTTGGAATCAAAATACGGACTAAGTTAACCATTGAAGATCATTTCCCTGCGGGTATCTGGGTTTTTAACAGGCGGTTTCCAGAGAAGAGAGCCGTCCGAAATGGTCAATTTCTCCACATATCAACATTCTCTGATAATTAATTTGCCCGAAGCCCATTTTCCGTTATTTTTGCACCCTCAAAACAGGGGGATACCCCTGATTTTGAACCCAATGCAGCGATCCGTTGTGAAACGGTTTGAGCAGATTCCGTAGCTCAGTTGGTAGAGCATTACACTTTTAATGTAGGGGTCCTGGGTTCGAGTCCCAGCGGGATCACAGAAACCCACGTCCAGCGTGGGTTTTGTATTTGTGGTAGCAAAAACAGGTAGCAAATAAAACTTGTAAAATTAGTACTGATATGGAATTGGGAGGGGAAAGATAGTCGCCAATTAAGGTAGCAATCACTTTAAATTACGATGGCGATAACGTATTTAGTTAGATTGGCGCTTTTTCCAAACGAATGTCAACTAACGAATCCAATTGTTTCTCTATTTGTTTATTCCATTTATCCTGACCCAAAACATCATCCCCGTGATCTGAATCTGCATCATACACTGCATTTAGTGAATCCCTCCAGATATGAAACTGTTTGTTTACGGCATTTAATTCCGAACTGCTCCGAACGCGATTCCGTTCAAGGAACTGTTTTACCTTTTTGGCTGTAAGAATGGTTATTGAATAATGAAGCCTTTCATGTATTAAAAGGCTATCTATATATCCTGGTGATCTCTGTATCACCAAATCAAACATTTTAACCCAAGACACACTGGGGTAAAAATATGCACATACTTTAACCTTACGCCCATCTATACTTATTTCGTAGCCTGTATTGGTAGCTGCATACATTTGAGTGATCGAGTCCACAGTTCCTTTATAATTGGCCCAGGAAAGGTTTGAAGGATCAATAATAATACCCTGCTGCGCTCTTGATTCAAAACAATACGCGAGAAGAATCAGGACTAAATAAATTCTCATATCGAGTTTCATGAGTGGCTGTTTTGGGGTTTATTAAATATAGAAATAAAAAAAGCCCGCAGTCTGTATTTGTAATGCATTAGCCTACAAGTGGACGACCTGGACGCTCGGTTGAATATAGAATGTGTCAACGCAAATTAAATAATCAAATATGTGATCAGGGTATAAGTATAAACCCTTACTTCAAGACATTCTAGCTAATCTCCTATGTAGCTAAAATCAGGAAATATATATTTTCAGTAAATTTAATAATCCCTTAGCTGCATGTTTGACCACGATCAAGTCCAACCAAATACCAGTAAAAAAGAAGATTATATTAATCAACTTTATTCAGAAAGGTTTGAAAGAATCCGGAAGTAAATAAATCTGAAATTTAAGTATACCCTTAATACCTCAATACATGAAATTAAATATCTTCTTTACTCTACTGGCAATCATGATAGGTTGCACATGCTGCCGAGACAACGATGAACTTCGAAATGACGTGTCAAAAAATAAACCGGTACCAATTGGTGATAACTCCTTTGTGTTTAATGAAAAAATTTACAGAATTATCAACAATGAATTGCTACAAATCGGAGACTTAAATGATACAAGTATTAGAAGACTAAAAATCTCAAGTTCTGAACTAAAAAATCTGGGAACTAGTAGCCTCTCATTTATTAAGGAAGGATCAACAACTAAAATTACGAGTGTATATCGAGGTAACTATTTATATTTCAAGTTGGCACTTTTTGGGCTTAATGATCTTCGCGATAATTTTTCACCTGGAAATTTTACAATTGAATTTATGGATTCTTACGATTTTACAATTTATTCTTCTATTATTTCAACTTCGGAAATGATTCGGATCATAGATTCCGACGGTAAAACAGATCATTTTGAGTATAACGGAAAAATTGAAATTAGCATGGACGCTCAAGCAGCAATTACAACCTATAATATAAGTTCTTCAGTAAGACCTCGAAAGTAAAATGAATCGAATAATTATCCTGCTAATATTAAATATTTTTACCCTTACTTCAATTAATGCACAAAATTGCAAAAATATTCCAACCCATTTCAATAGTTATGCACAGGCGATTTCTAGAGTTAAAGACGCCTCTTTTAAAATTAAAGAAGAAGTAAATACTTCAAAAAGCTCGTGGATAAGATCTGCCTCGTATTATAGTTGTGATGGTAATACCGGATATTTTATTTACTCAACAGATAAGCAAGAATACATTCACGAAGGAGTTCCAATTAAAATTTGGAGAGATTTTAAGAATGCAGATTCCTTTGGTTCATTCTACGACAGAAATATAAAACATCGTTATCTATTTTATCTAAATTAAATATTCAATTATGAAACCTCTAGATTATTTAAATGCGGTTCTTTCAGTAATTGCCTTTTGTCTTGTTGTAATTACATTCTCAATTTTAGGTCTAATTCCAACTGTGAGTGCAAAAGGACTTCCACAAAAATTTGTAACAGTACCATTAAATTCAGACGGTTCGTTAAATGTCAAAATAGTAAACAATACCGTTGATGTAAATATTGATGAAGTAAGAGGTATGCCACTTACTGGGGCCATTGATGTTAATATTGACGAAGTTGGTGGAAATAATACGAATGGTACCTTACCTGTCGAAATTGATAAATAACAAAGTCTGTTCCTGGGTAGTAACTTCGTATTTCAATTTTTATTATATCCACCACATAACAAGTAAATTACGTCACGAAGTAGGAAACCTGGGGTGGGTATCGAACCTGAAAATCTAATTTATTGGCTTTTTTACTTCCGTATTAAAGCTGTCTTCAATAGCTGCTTTTTCAGAATCTGACAACGGCTTTACAAGGGTACTGCTATCAAGAGTTATTATTGGCCGTTTTGGTGTTTCCTCTTGTAATATTTTACTGAAATGTGAATCACCGATAGTCAAAACTATTATAACTGAATAGTAATATAATAATCCATAATTTAAAGCTTTCCTGATTCTATTTTCTTTTGAATCATCGGGAACATATTTAAGAGGTAAAAAGATATAAAACAACGAAAGAAATTTTTGTGTACCTGGGATTCTAAAAGATGTATCTGGAAAGGGGTTCACCTTTTTATAACGATGGTATATGAACTTTACAAGGAGACAAAGAACACCAGTAAGGGCGAAAAAGATATATATCAACCGAAACATCTTCAAATATATCTAAGAGAATCATATTATTTTATGATTGTTGCCATATTTAAACCTTTAAAGTTTAAGCAAATACGTTTCCAAGTGTGCTCCCATAACATTTTTTATCTCCTGATGTCCCGCCCCCTGTAAACCGGACAGTTTTCTAAAGATGATCTGGTAGTTCCTCCAGGGTCCCTACATTATGAAACTATTAAAAAAGGAAGCTGCACCACTTAAGGATGCAGCCTCCCGCTGAAAAAGCACTACAACGTTACTGCCAGTGTTCCTGTATTACCCGGAACATCGGTTGCGATGGCGCTGATTTTACTACCGGCCGGCAAGGCATTTGCCTGCGTAGTCGTGTAG
>DCFT01000016.1 GCA_002319885.1 Bacteroidales bacterium UBA1797 | reverse complement strand
CACTTCTTCCCCCTATACTACAAATCCACGATGTCATCCCGAGTCCGCCGGCTGGCGGACGAGGGATCCCCAACACACCTGACCATATATCCTGGGGTATTCAGGAAGACAATCACAGATTAATAGTTCAGAGCATTTGAAATTATCATAAATATCGTATAATGTGACTCTTATGAAATATTGTCATTAGTAGTAATGTATCCGCATGGGGAGAAATGAGGCACCGAGTGTCGTTCCGGTGGGACTGGCACACCGTACCCCGCAGAAGCTTTAGCTGGGAAACGTGTTTAAAAAACGAAGCCCTCCTTCGCTATCCCCCGATAGACTCGGGATAGCTTCGGAGGGCGATGGTGGAGATTAGGGGAATCGAACCCCTGACCTTGTGACTGCCAGTCACACGCTCTAGCCAACTGAGCTAAACCCCCGATAAGAAAAGAACAAAATATCTCACACGCTCCAGCCTCCCGTCCCGATAGCTATCGGGAGCTATCGGGATGAGCTAAACCCCCAAAGAGCTGGTAAATGTAATAAAAAAGTTGAATGGTTTAAAAGTTGAAGGCTTGAAAAGTTGCAAAAGTTGAATGTTTAAAATGTTTCAGCCCCCCATTTGGGGGGTTGGGGGGTCAATAAGGTTAAATGTTTGCCTTCGCCACCACCTTCACTTCGTTTTGGAGGCCAATGACTGCTATAGCAGATAATAGATGAAAAGCTGAAAGTTACCTCATTCCTCACTCCTCATACCTGACGTCTGACGCCTCTTTTTTATGAAAACCTTAACATTATTGTTTTGGAAGAAAGACACTTATTTGTAATTTTGCCCAATATTTTGTATCAGGAGTCTGCTTTTAATTATTTTCGAACGGGATGAAATTAAATGAGATTCTACGAGTTTTTGTTTTTACAATTATTATTCCTTTGATTCATCATGATAAAAGGGGGAATATATATAGACTTTATAAACTGTATAAATGTACGATAATCTAAGAAAATGGCTCGATTTTGATGATCTGCTTTTCAGGTCGAGAAACAAAGATTATGGTGCCTATCAGCTTAGAAAAAAATATAATTCAGTTGTTTTTACGGGTATCATTATTGCTTCATTTATTGTAAGTCTTGCCGTAATATTACCTTTTGTTCTGCGACCGCACAATGACAATGTTCTTTTTGGAAGCCGTAGTTATGTGCAGGTCAAAATGGAAAATCTTGAACCTCCTAAAGAGGAGATTTATGTTCCTCCTTCTCCGCCTCCGCCACAGTCAGTACATGTTGAGGAGATTGTCAGGTATGTCCCCCCTGAAGTTGTTGACAGTATCCCTTTAATCGAAAAATCACAGCTTTCAACCGATGAATATCTGAATCAGACAACTAAAGATAAACTAGCTTACAACGGTACGGGAACCGGTGATGATCTTATGTCGGGACAGGATGGTACAGAGACTGATGACCCCTTCTTCATAGTGGAAGTAATGCCTTCATTCAAAGGAGGGGGTATTGAGAAATTCCGGGAATGGGTAAAAAATCGGACAACTTATCCTCAGGAAGCCTATAAGAAGAAGATAAGAGGAACGGTCTATCTCACCTTTATAGTTGAAAAGGATGGTTCAGTGAGCAATGTAACAGTCGTGAAAGGAGTCGACCCTTTGCTGGATGATGTAGCCGTTAAAACTATCTCTGAATCACCTAAATGGATCCCGGGTCTGCAGAGAGGTGAGCCGGTGAGGGTCAGATATTCAATTCCACTGAGTTTCAATTTCTGATTTTAATTGTAAACAAAGGAGCTGATTCTGCGTATAAGCTATTTGAGTGTTTTTTTATCTTCCCGTTCTACACGCTTTGTAAAAATAGCTTCTAAAACCCGCAATTAATGAGGATTATTTTTGAATTTGGGTGTAGAAAGCTCGATTTATGGTATGTTTTTGCAAAAAGCTGATATATCAGACAGATGTAAAATGGCGATGCGGTATTTACTCATTCCCGCTCCAAAACTGACATTTTTGCAAAGTATACTTTTACCCGGGAGAACATCTCAAAACAAAATCATTTAAGGAAGAATATTTGGGAATTCTTGTAAAGAACAATATTGATTTTAAAGAGCAATACCTGTTTGAATTTTATAGTGACATTCATAATTGGGTTTAAATATTTTGGTGCTCTGCACCTATGGTTATATGTTTCAAATGTATATCTACAAATATTTTGCAGCTCTGCTGCATCGTATAGCCCGGGAAGGTGCGGAGCACCAAAATATTTTTAGATAAATGGTTATCGCGGAGGAGAAAGGTGCAGCGCACCGGAATATTATATTATGCGATTTAAAATTAATTCATTCGCAAAAAAGTTTTTGGAATAACAAATGATATCCGCTAACGATTAAAATTTGCGTGATGCAACGTTGAAAACCGGATTTCTGATTTTATTTGTAAACAAAGGAGCTAATTCTGCGTATAAGCTATTTGAATGTTTTTTTTATCTTTATCAGAATCTAATTCTAACCTTTGCTTTATGAAAAAAATTATACCTTTTATTTTTATCTTAAGTGCTATCCTTTCAGGTTGCGGTTCTTCAAAGAAACAACTTGAAAAAGGAAACTATGATGCTGCTGTTCAAAAAGCAGTGAAGCAGCTTCGGAAAGATCCTTCAGATGTCAAACAGATCGATATTCTCAGTCAGGCTTATGAAAATGCAAACAGGCAGGACAATGAGAGTATCCGTATGCTGAAAATGGAAGGGAAACCTGCTAGCTGGGATCAGATCTATCTCAACTACAAAGCGCTGAATGACAGACAATCACTTGTAAGAACAGTAACTCCATTAAAAGAGAATGGGAAAACTGTAGACTTCCCAACTGTGGATTATTTGCCTGAAATGATAAATGCTAAAAGAAAGGCAGCAGATTACTATTTTGCCCATGGAAACGAACTGATGAATAATAATCAGAAAGAATCCTACAGACAGGCTTATGCCGAATTCATGAGGGCAAAAGACTATGTGGGTGATTATGAGGGAATCGATAGCAAAATACAGGAGGCTCGCCTTGATGGAATAAGCAAAGTGTTTGTTTCGATCCAGAATAACTCCAGGGTGAAATTCCCGAGAGAATTTGAGGAGGATCTTCTGGCTCTTGATTTACCCAGACTAAATTCTGATTGGGTAATATATTATACACAGAATCCTGATAGTAATACCCAGTATGATTATTTTATTAACGTTAATATTAGAAATGTTGCTGTAAGTCCTGACCAGTCTGTGCAAGTGGACTCAGTAATTAAGCGTACTATCGATGATGGATTTAGATATGTTCTCGATAAGAAAGGGAATGTAATGAAAGATACCCTTGGCAACGATATCAAAGAGAAGAAATATAAAAATGTTCAATGCGCTCTTATTGAGACTATTCAGTCAAAAGAATGCAGGATAGAAGGGGATGTGGAAGTGATCCAGGTGAACCCAAATCAGCAATTGAAAAAAGATCCGATAGGAGCAAGGTCAAACTTTGAAAATATTTCATCTCGTGCTCTTGGAGACTTAAAGGCCCTCAATGAACAACAACTTGAAAGAACGAAAACTTCAGTTATGCCTTACCCTACAGACAGGGAAATGATATTACGATGTTCGGAATCTCTTAAGGGGGCTATAAGAGGTGCAATACAGAATGACCGGAGGTTTATATATTGAAACTGAACAAAAGATTCATATAATTGTAAACAAATAAGGGGTTGTTGATAAAGTCCCTTTTAACCACAAATCGAAGCGAAGCAAAGATCCCAACCGAAGCGTTGGGAGTGCACTAAGAAGACACAAAGCGCACAGAGATAAGGCTCTATATTTCATTCCGATAGCTATCGGAACTTTGTGTACTTAGTGTTAATCCTTTGTGACCTTAGTGGTTAATGGATTTTGACTTTTTCAACAGCCCATTTTAAAAAATAATATTTCTTGTAAACGGTATGATCGAATCAAATAAACCAGGAGAAAGAGCAATTCTTATTGGGATCTTAAATCATGGGCAGGATGAGGTTGAGGTTGAAGAATATCTTGCGGAACTCTCATTTTTGACAGAGACTGCAGGAGCGGAGCCTGTAAAGCGCTTTATACAAAAACTCGATTATCCAAACCCGCGTACTTTTGTAGGCTCAGGTAAAATTGAGGAAATTGCGCAGTTTGTAGCTGAGAATAATATAAACATTGCAATTTTTGATGACGAGCTTACACCAAGTCAGATAAGAAACATTGAAAAGGCTCTGGGTTGTCGTATTCTCGACCGAACTAACCTTATTCTCGATATTTTCGCCCACCGTGCGAGGACATCTCATGCCAGGACACAGGTTGAACTTGCGCAATATCAATATCTTCTTCCACGACTTACAGGTATGTGGACCCATCTTGAACGTCAAAGAGGAGGAATTGGTTTGCGGGGACCAGGAGAAACTGAGATCGAAACCGACAGGAGGGTTATAAGGGACAGAATTTCACTTCTTAAGGAACAGCTTAAGAAAATTGATGTCCAGATGGCTACTCAGAGGAGAAACCGCGGAAAGATGATAAGGGTATCGCTGGTTGGTTATACGAATGTCGGCAAGTCAACCCTGATGAACCTGTTAAGCAAATCAGATGTGTTCGCTGAGGATAAACTTTTTGCGACTCTCGATACTACTGTCAGGAAAGTTGTTATTGGCAATCTTCCTTTCCTTCTGTCGGATACGGTTGGCTTTATCCGTAAACTGCCTACCGACCTTATTGAGTCTTTCAAATCAACACTCGATGAGGTACGTGAATCGGACCTTTTGATACATATAGTTGATATCTCACATCCTGCCTTTGAAGAACAGATCACTATTGTAAATAATACCCTGAAGGATCTTGGTGTGTCAGAAAAACCATTAATAATTGTTTTTAACAAGATCGATGCATTCTCCTATATTGTAAAAGATGAAGATGATCTTACTCCGGTAGTAAAGGATAATTATTCTTTGGCTGAACTGAAAAAGACCTGGATGTCGGCTGATAAAAATCACCTGACAATATTCATTTCAGCAAAAACAAAAGAAAATATTGAGGAGCTTCTTAAGCTTCTTTATGAGGAAGTAAAAAAATTACATGTAAAAAGGTATCCTTATAATGATTTTCTATATGAATAGGCCCCCCAACCACTCTATAGGAGGGGGTAATTCAGGATCTGCCGGGCATTGCCCCCCAACCCCCCTAAAGGGGGGCTAAATCTCTGATATTTAGAAAAAATTGTTATAAAATATAAGGATCCATCACCAGAATGGCGGCTAATGCACTCACATAAAGAAGATATTCTTAAAAACGATGATTTACCCCCCTTTTGGGGGGCAGGGGGGGCAAATAGTCAAGAAGAATAAAAGCAGTTGGATAAAAAGTCAATAGTAATGAATTTATATTGCTCTGTGTAACTCTGTGCCTCCTCTGTGTAACTCTGTGATAGTTCTTAAAATTGTTACACAGAGAATCACGGAGGAGACACAGAGGGCCACAGAGGATTAGCTTAATATAATTTATTTGCCGCCATATACTCTGCAATCTGAACAGCGTTTGTTGCAGCCCCTTTCCTGATATTATCTGAAACGACCCAGAGATTAAGACATTTATCTCTCGACAGATCCCTTCTTATCCTTCCTACAAAAACCTCATCCCTGTTATGCGCCATTATCGGCATAGGATATTTGTTCTCCGCCGGATTGTCATAGACTACCACCCCTGGGAACTGATTTAATAATTTTATTACATCTTCGATGTTGAAATCCTTCTCAAACTCAACATTAACTGCTTCCGAATGTCCGCCTACCACGGGAATCCTGACCACGGTTGCTGTTACCTGGATTGTCTGATCTTCCAGTATCTTTCGTGTTTCATCGAGAAGCTTCTGTTCTTCTGTTGTATATCCGTCGGCTTGAAAAGTACCACCATGAGGGAAACAGTTTTTATCAATCGGATGAGGATAAACCATATCTCCCTTTATTCCTGCTCTTTCGTTCTCCATCTGGGCAACGGCTTTTACACCTGTCCCTGTCACCGATTGATAAGTAGCTACCACAAGACGTTTGATTTTATACTTCCGGTGCAGGGGAGCCAATGCCATTACCATCTGTATGGTGGAACAATTCGGATTGGCAATAATCCTGTCACCTTTTTTAATGACATGACTGTTTATCTCCGGAACAACCAGTGGAATATTTTTATCCATGCGCCAGTATGATGAATTATCAATTACAACAGTTCCGTTTTTCGCAAAAACAGGGGCCCATTCTTTTGATGTTGATGCCCCGGCTGAGAAAATAGCGAATTCAGGTCTTGCTTCAACAGCTTCCATGACACCAGAAACCCGAACAGGTTTTCCTTTAAAAATCACCTCTTTACCAACGGACTTTTCCGAAGCCGCAGGTAACATTTGTGATAACGGGAAGTTCCTCTCCTCAAGCACTTTCATCATTGTTCTGCCGACCATTCCGGTGGCTCCGACTACAGCAATTTTCATGTTTATTTGTTTGGAATAAAGTAAGTATTTGTTTAAATTTACTATGACATTAAAACAGTCAAAATTAACTTTTTTTTTCAATCCGTCCCGCTGCATGAAAAAAGTTATTTTGCTGGCTTTATTAATGCC
>DCFT01000236.1 GCA_002319885.1 Bacteroidales bacterium UBA1797 | reverse complement strand
GGTGCTGATGCTGTTGATGTACTGGCGGGAATGGGATGGGAATTGAAATTTCCAAAAATCATAGGTATAAAGCTGACAGGTAAACTAAGCGGCTGGTCTTCCGCAAAGGATATTATACTTAAACTTTCCGGATTACTTACAGTCAAAGGCGGAACAGGTAAGATAATTGAATATTTCGGGGAAGGTGCCGAGTCTCTTTCCTGCACAGGAAAAGCTACAATATGCAATATGGGAGCAGAGACAGGTGCTACCTGCTCCATTTTTTGTTTTGATAAATCCATGACGGATTATCTTATTGCCACCGGAAGAAAAGATGTGGCAGATCTTGCTTTGAAAAACAGCGAACACCTCTCTGCCGACAACGAGGTCTATGCTGATCCTTCCAGATACTATGATCAGTATTTTGAAATAAACCTCTCTGAACTTGAACCTTATATTAACGGTCCTTTCACTCCCGATCTTGCAACTCCTGTTTCGCGTATGAAAGATGAAGCTGTTAAGAATAAATGGCCTGTGGATGTGGAAGTTGGACTCATTGGCTCATGTACTAATTCATCTTATGAAGATCTTTCAAGAGCCGCTTCAATTGTAAAGGATGCTTTATCTAAAAATCTTGTCGCTAAATCTGAATTCACTATTACTCCCGGATCAGAGAAGATAAGATCAATTACCGAAAGAGATGGGTTTCTCGAATTGTTTCGTAAGATTGGTGGTGAGGTCTTTGCCAATGCATGTGGCCCATGTATCGGACAGTGGGCCCGTAAAGATGCTGATAATAAAAGGGTCAATACGATTATCCACTCTTTCAACAGGAATTTTGCAAAGCGGAATGATGGAAATCCCAATACATTCGGATTTGTTGCTTCCCCTGAAATTGTTACAGCTATTGTGCTTTCCGGTAAACTAACATTCAATCCTCTTACCGATTCGTTAATAAATACCGAAGGGAAAGAGGTAAGGCTGGCTGAACCTGTCGGCATAAATCTTCCTCCTGATGGATTTGGTAATATTGATTCGGGATATCAGAAACCGGTTCACAGTCGCAATGACGAAAAGATAGCAGTTGCACCGGGCTCAGACAGATTACAGCTGCTGACTCCTTTCAATGAATGGAACGGGAAGGAATTTATTAATCTTCCTCTACTTATTAAAGCCAAAGGTAAATGCACTACCGACCATATATCGATGGCAGGATTCTGGCTAAAATACAGGGGACATCTTGAGAATATCTCAGGTAATTATATGATTGGTGCAATGAACTATTTTAATGATCAGACCAATAGCGTTCTTAATCAATTGACAGGATCATATGATACAGTTCCACGTACTGCAAGAGCATATCGCGATTCAGGATCAGGGTCTGCAGTTGTAGGTGAGGAAAATTTCGGAGAAGGATCTTCACGCGAACATGCAGCAATGGAACCACGCTTTCTCGGCGTTAAATTTGTACTTGTAAAATCTTTCGCAAGAATTCATGAGACCAATCTTAAAAAACAGGGAATATTAACTTTAACATTCAAAAACAAAGATGATTATAATAAGATTCAGGAGGACGACAGAATAGATGTTACCGGTCTGACAAAGTTTGCACCCGGCAGCCCAATGACCGTCATTCTGAATCATTCAGACGGGACTAAAGAAAAATTCCAGGCTAACCACTCTTATAATGAATCGCAAATTGGATGGTTTAAAGCAGGAAGCGCTTTAAATATTATTAGAAAATCAAATACAAAAAATGTCTGAAAAAATCAAACTGATTGATGGGAAATTAATCGTACCTGAGAATCCGGTTATTCCTTTCATTGAAGGGGATGGAACAGGTCCCGATATCTGGAAAGCATCAGTCCGTGTCTTTGATGCCGCCGTCAAAAAATCTTATGATGGGAATAGAAAAGTTGCCTGGAAAGAAGTACTTGCAGGTGAGAAAGCTTTTAGACAAACCGGAAACTGGATGCCTGAAGAGACGTTGGCAGACTTCAGGGAATACCTCGTTGGAATTAAAGGCCCGCTAACTACGCCTGTGGGAGAAGGGATGAGGTCGTTAAATGTTGCCTTGCGGCAGGTTCTCGATCTTTATACCTGTTACAGGCCTGTCAGATATTTCAAAGGGGTTCCCAGTCCGGTAAAGAATCCTGAAAAAGTAGATATGCATATCTTCAGGGAAAATACTGAAGATATATATGCCGGTATTGAGTTTATGAATGGGACACCGGAGGTGGAAAAGGTTAGAAGATTTCTGATAGATGATATGCATGTTAGATCAATAAGATTTCCCAACACTTCATCAATAGGAATAAAACCTGTATCGGTTGAAGGAACAGAACGACTTGTCAGACAGGCAATTAAATATGCCATTAATAAAAAACTGCCATCCGTGACTATTGTTCACAAAGGAAACATTATGAAGTTTACCGAAGGATCTTTCATGAAATGGGGGTATGCATTAGCTGAACGTGAATTTGGTAAAGAGGTCTTTACCTGGATGCAACATAAACAAATTGCAGAAAAGGAAGGTATAAATGTTGCTGATGAAATGATGAAGAATGCTGAAAAGGAAGGAAAAGTAATAATAAAGGATGTAATTGCAGATGCCTTCCTTCAACAAATTCTCACCCGGCCAGCTGAATATTCAGTTATAGCTACACTCAATCTGAATGGTGATTATATTTCCGATGCTCTTGCCGCAATTGTTGGTGGAATTGGCATTGCCCCCGGCGCAAATATCAATTTTGAAACGGGGCATGCCATCTTTGAGGCCACACACGGAACTGCACCGAAATATGCGGATCAGGACAAAGTGAATCCTGGTTCAGTAATTCTTTCAGGAGCTTTGATGTTTGATTACCTGGGATGGGATAAAGTAGCTGTAAACATCTATTCGGGTCTGGAAAAAACAATACAAAGCAAGAAAGTGACATATGATTTTCACAGATTAATGGAAAATGCGACCCTGCTTAAAACCTCCGAATTTGCAGACGCAATCATCTCTAATATCATTTCTTAATCAGTATAAACTACAATTTTTATGGAAGACAATAATTATTTTGTAAAACTGGAGGAGTCTGTACGAGCTTCATGTCAGATTGAAAATGAATTATTTGAGGAATTTGAGGTGAAGCGGGGTCTAAGGAATAGAGATGGAACAGGTGTTTTAGTGGGGCTGACGAATATCGGAGATGTCGTTGGATATAAAAAAGAAAATGGCAAGGTAATAGCAATTCCCGGAAGATTATTATACAGGGGGATTGATATTGAAGAGATTACAAAGGGATTTCAGAAAGAAGACCGGCACGGTTTTGATGAAACCGTATTTCTTTTATTGACAGGCCATTTGCCGGATAGAAACGAACTTGAGGAATTTTCCTCTCATATGGCTTCTTTAAGGGCGCTTCCTGACGATTTTGTTAAAGACATGATCCTGTCGATGAAGGGAAAAGATGTTCTCAATATTCTTGCCCGGTCAGTACTAGGATTATATACGCTTGACGATAAGCCAGACGATATTTCGCTTGAC
Source organism: Bacteroidales bacterium UBA1797 (assembly GCA_002319885.1). GTDB lineage: Bacteria > Bacteroidota > Bacteroidia > Bacteroidales > VadinHA17 > LD21. The sequence goes on along the minus strand of DCFT01000236.1, from coordinate 31,216 downwards.
AATATGATAAAGCAATCTTTAAATATTATTGCCAAGTTTCCGACTATTGTTGCCTATTCATACCAGGCCTTGCGACATCTGTACAAAGGTAAAACATTGTCAATAAGGCATCCCCAGACAAATCTAACGACGGCTGAGAACTTTCTCTATCTTATTAAAGGTGATTGTAAAGGGTTTTCAAAACTTGAAGCAGATCTGCTCGACCTGATGCTGGTACTACATGCTGAACACGGGGGTGGGAATAATTCAACATTTACTATGAGAGTAACCAGTTCATCAGAAACAGATATATATTCTTCGGTTACATCTGCAATCGGATCCTTAAAAGGGCCACTACATGGAGGTGCAAATGTGAGAGTACTTGAAATGATGGAAGATATGAAAATCCATGTAAAAGACTGGACAAATGAGGAAGAGGTGAAAACACATCTGCTTAAGATCCTTAATAAAAAAGCTAATGATTTTTCAGGTAAAATATATGGAATAGGACATGCCGTTTATACTATTTCTGATCCCAGAGCTGCAATTTTAAAGGCAAAAGCAAGAGAACTGGCAATAGAAAAAGGCAGGCTGGATGAATTTGAGCTCTATTCATTGGTTGAAAGACTTACACCTGAAGTCTTCAGGATTTTCAAAGGAGAAAAATCGACAAAAGTAGTTTGTATTAATATTGATTTTTATTCCGGTTTTGTTTATGCATGTCTTAATATTTCAAAGGAGCTTTATACTCCGCTTTTTGCAATTGCAAGAGTTTCAGGATGGTGCACGCATAGGATTGAAGAACTTACTTTTTCGGCTAAAAGGATCATAAGACCTGCATTTAAAAACGTATATGGTAAACACGAGTACATTCCACTTAATGCCAGAAAATAAATTATGGACGAAACAATTCCTTTGTATGATGTACTTATCGTGGGCGGAGGCGTTGTCGGGACAGCACTTCTCCATACCCTAAGTAAATATACTGATATCAGAAAAATTGGTCTGATTGAAAAATATTCAGATTTTGGACTGGTAAACTCAGCATCTTATAATAATAGCCAGACTCTTCATTTTGGAGACATAGAGACGAATTACTCTATCGATAAAGCCAGAAATGTAAAGCGTATGGCTGATATGGTAAAGAATTATCTTGAGAGTGAACAAGGTCTTCCGCCAAATAAAAAATTGTTCAGCAGATACTCAAAGATGGTTCTTGCTGTCGGAACAGGTCAGGTTCAGGAACTAAGGAAGCGATATCCTCCATTCAGTGAGTTGTTTCCAAAATTGAAGCTGATAGAAAAAGAGGAAATTGGAAAGATAGAACCGAGAGTGCTTGAAGGAAGGGATCCCGGCCAGGAAATTCTGGCGCTTGCCACAGAAGATGGTTATACTGTTGATTTTAAAAGACTGTGTCACTCATTCGTAGACAATGCCCTGAAAAATAACCCTGAGCTGGATATTCACCTTGAAACAAAACTTATTAAGATCACAAAAGATCAATATTTTTATACCATTTATACCAATAAGGGGGAATTTAGGTCCACGGTGGTTATTGTAGCCGCAGGCGGCCATAGTCTGATGATTGCGAAATCACTTGGATATGGAAAGAACCTGGCTGTTCTATCTATGGCCGGGAGCTTTTATACAGCTCCAAAAGTTCTTAATGGTAAAGTATATACTATACAGGTCCCGAAACTTCCTTTTGCTGCAATTCATGGTGATCCTGAAGTTCACAGCGACCAGGTAACAAGATTTGGACCCACTGCAAAACCAATATTCGAGTTGGAAAGACATAATATGTCAACATTCTTTGAGTACTGGAAAACCTTTGGTTTGGGTTTAAGTCCAATCCTGAGTCTGCTTAAAATAATTTCTGATAAGATTCTTTTCAATTACATTTTTATAAATTTCATTTATGACTTGCCATATATTGGCAAGCGGCTATTTATAAAGGAAGTAAGAAAGATAGTGCCTTCTCTTAAATTAAACGAGCTGCGTTATGCCAAAGGTATTGGAGGAACCCGTCCTCAGATAGTAAATAATACTACCAGGAAACTTGAAATGGGTGAGGCTAAACTTACCGGTGATAAAATCATTTTTAATATAACTCCATCACCTGGTGCATCAACCTGTTTGGGAAATGCTTACTCAGATACACAGGAAATTATGAAATTCCTTGACAATAAATACAAGTTCGATATAGAGGCATTTGAAAGAGACCTGATGTAGGGATTCTTTGTGACCCTTGGTGAAAACCTTTGTGTCCCATTGTGGTAAGAATAAATTAATTTAACCACGATGGAGCACAAAGTAAAACATAAAACAACGCAAAGGGAAAATATGAAAAAATCTCTAAGCTCCGGCATAAACCAGCAATGCCAGACCAGCCAGATATGCAAGGAACATCATAAATATCAAATTGTTAACAGGTTTTGATGAACCTTTGAATTCCTTCCATATAAAAACACCCCATAAAGCTGCAATCAGAGTGGCCCCCTGTCCCAAACCGTAGGATATGGCAAATCCGGCTTTGCCTGAGGCAATGATACTCATCGACATTCCGATATTCCAGATTACTCCTCCAATAATGCCATATAGATGAATATTTAAACTCCCTTTAAAGTAATCCTTATAAGAGAGAGGTTGTCCTTCAAATGGCCTTTTCATGATGAGCCAATTGAAAAGTATGTTGCTTAAAAATACACCGATAGCAAAAAAGAAAATCGCTGAATAGGGAGTCAGCTTCCCTGTTTCGGGAGTCTCAAAACTTGAAGCCATTGAACTTGCTACGAAACGATAAAAAAGAGCCATCAGGATTCCTGCTGAAACTGAAAGTGTAATCCCTTTGCCTGACACTTTCTTTAAGGTAGAGCTATGCTTTTTATATGCCATCGCATCTAAGATTATAGCCACGACAATTAAGGCAACGCCTCCAAAGAGCAAGCCTGCATTCCCATGCGGAGCATAAACATAATTGATAATAACACCCAAAGCCAGTGCAATTCCAACACCAACCGGAAATGCTACGGCCATTCCAGCTATTGACATTGCAGCAACAAGTAAGATGTTTGAAGCATTAAATATAACACCTCCGATGATGGCGTTCAGAGTATTGTGGGGCTCGGCCTGCTTAATATCCTGGATAAAGCTCCGACCGTTTTCTCCCATACTTCCCAAAGTAATACCCAGTAATACTGAGAACAGAAGGATTCCCAAAACATAATCCCAGTAAAACAATTCAAAACGCCACGATTTGCCAGTAAGCTTCTGGGTATTTCCCCATGAACCCCAACAGATCATTGTTATAATGCAAAGAATTATTGCCAGTGGATAACTTTGTGGTATGAACATGACAAAAGAATTTAAAGGTTAAAGTTTGAAGTTCTATTTTTCGAAAGAGTATTTGTAGAATTCGTTTTTCTTAGGTGCAGTTTTGAAGATTGTCGCGGAAGTAATATAAACTCTTGTTCCTGCCGATTCGGGCCGTTTTTCACCTTTTACAACGATTCTGATCTTATGATTGCCTGGTTTAAGTTTAAGTGCATGCCATATGCTTACCGTATGTTGCTGATTGGCAAAATTGTAATAAGTGTCGATAGTTCGATGGAGAGTCCCATCCAGGTAAACGTCAGCCATGCCGCCATCTTTATACCAGTTGCCCTCAACTGAAATACCGGTTCCTGTGAAATCAATATCGAGTTCATCGCCTTTCTTTTCAGCAAACATCGACTGCTTTGTAACCTTTTTACCATCTTCTGAGGGTATTTCGTAGGATTTCCAGTTACCTTTAAATACCCAGCCGTTTTTTTCAAAAACCGATTCATTTTTATCAAAGACAACATCCGGAAATGATACTTCCAGAACAGTAGCAACCGGCTCCTGTGTTTTAATCATTATTTTCTGATCATTTATCTTTCCTCCGTTTCCAAGAATTAGATCGTGAGCATAATTGTTGGTGCTTGTTACAGCTGAATTAAATGAGTAAGTAGTATTTATAAAGATAGAGTCACCCAGAGCCAGTACCCCTTCTCTCATTTCTGCCGGTAATCCGCTGAACCCTTTTATCACACCAAGAACAGCCATGGCGTTGGAAGGATTACAGTCAGAATCCTGTCCACACCGCGTGGTAATCTCGAGAGTCTTCAGTGGATCGCCTTCTCCATATAATAGACCTATAACAATAAAAGCACCGTTTAACTTTGCATCAATGTTAAATGTTGTGCCGGCACCGCATATATTTACATCTCCCCATTTCTCTTCAAGTTCTTTCCAGGCTGTCTGCCAGTCAGCCGGATAATGATTGTGAAGCTTAATTACATCATTTATGATCTTAGAGTAGTCGCTCTCTGCCGGTATTGATCTGAGTGCACTTTCAATTATCCTTGAAATATCTGATTCAAAAAATGCTGCAGAGTATAAAGCACCTACAAAAATACCTCCATATACGCCATCTCCATAATTCATTATATGGCCTATTTTTTGAGCAATGTCTGAAGCTGTATGAGGCATACCAGGACACATAAAACCAATATAATCGGCTTCGATCTGAAAGTCAATATCATCGGCATGCAAATTATAATCTGGATTTCCCGATGCCGGGACAAAAATACTGTCATAATAGTTCTTTCTTGCCTGCATATTTGCATGCCATAATGGATACCCGGCTTTGGCAAACATCTCCTGGAATTTTTTTGCCGGTGCATCAATTCCATATTTATCCATAGACATCAGGAACGTCAATTGAACATATATATCATCCTGCCATAAACTACCCTTAATATCAGATGGTTTCCATTTTATTGAATCACTAAAGATTTTGCCTTGTGCCCTGAATTCTGTTGGGGCTCCGTATGTTACACCTATCATCTTCCCGGCCCAGCCTCCGGCGATTTTATCTCTTAGAACTTCTGGTTTTATTGTTTTGAAACCCTCAGATGAGTTCTTGCAGGAGACTAGTAGTACAATTATGATTGAAATTAGCAGCAGGTATGAATTTTTTCTCATAGGTATTTTGTTTTATTAAAAGAGAATTATTTTGTCGAGTTTCATAATAGATGAATTGAGATTTGATCAATTTAGCCTCCTTCCTTACAAAAATGGAATAAATCTGACCAGTGAATTACCTTACTCTCAGGTGTTTGGAGGCATAAATATACTAACTATTTATTCTTCATGGGTTGATGCATCATTCTTTCCTCAATGAATGCACTGATCTGCGGAACAGGCATTTTTTGTTTTACATAATACTGATTACCGTCGGGACTGTTTTGCCAGCTATTGCTTCCATCGCTATTAACAATAATTTTCCCTCTTACTGTATCGAAGAAACCATTAGTACCATAAACTCCAATAAGCGCTGCCGTTTCGTCCCAGCTCATACGTCCATCTTTGTCCTCAGGCGAAAGAGGAATACTTATTCTGAAAACATCTTTTACGGGGCTGTTTTTAATATCAGATTTTATCAGTTTTAAACCAGTGTGAATTTCAGAGCCTATTTCGAATCCAGTAAATATGACCTCTCCAGGCCAGTTTTCAAAGGCATATTTTGAAGCCGTTGAATCCATGAAGATGTTAAACTCTTTCCCTTCAGGAAACTTACCTGCCATCGATACCAGCCTTTTTACCTTTTTGATTATCAGTTCTTTTCCGGTAAGAGGAGAAAGGCTATCGGGTTGTGATTTTAACAGATTACTCAGATTAGTCAAGAAACCAACCGTAACGATCGTTACACTGTTATCAGGTTGGGCATTTAGTATTTTCCTGTAAAGACTTACAGCATCCGGAACTTCAGATGTGGAATTTATCGAATGAGGATATTTATTAACTATTGAGTCAGCCCAGTGCTGGGATGAACCCAGATTAACTCCTGCAGTCTTTGGTGCTCCAACAGGCAGATCACTTCTTCCAAAATATGTATTTATTACATTTATAGAAGGAGCAACCAGCTCCTGTTTATTTGATGATACAGTAGCAAGTATTTCAACTTTTCCGCTATCTGCCATTGCATGCAGAAATGCAAGTGCACCAACATCATCATAGTCGGGTCCCATGTCGGTATCAAAGAAAATCTTAACTATTTTATCATTTTTCTCCTTTGTTTGATTTGCACAGCCGTAAAAAATAACGAAGCAAACCATTATTAAGACAAATTTTTTTTTCATAAGAGTTTATTTATGAATTTGGTTACATTACTTAGCTTTTACATCTTATCGCTCAATTCCCCCACGCAGCACCGTTATGCGGACAAAGAATCCTGTTAAAGTCCTATAAATATAGGATCTAGTGGATTGATATTCAATGGATTTGCAGGTCGATTTCATTTCTGTACGGTGCTGATGCCTGGGCTCCCATACGCGTTACCGCAATTGAGCCTGCTCTGTTGGCAAAAACAACAGCCTCATAAATTTCCTTGCCCTCAGATATGGCGACTGCCAGTGCACCATTGAAAACATCTCCGGCAGCAGTTGTATCTACCGGACTGACCTTTACTCCTGGTATTAATCCGGTATAGTTTTCTGATTTAACAAAGGCTCCTTTTTCCCCAAGGGTAATTATTACATTTTTTACACCTCTTTGCTGAAGTATTGACGCTGCCTTTTCCAAAGATGGAATATCTGTAATACTGATGCCTGTAATTGCTTCTGTTTCAGTTTCATTTGGAGTTATCAGCCAGGTATGTTCCAGCAGGTTATCTGATAAACTGCAGGCTGGTGCAGGATTAAGGATTACTTTAATACCATGTTCTGTAGCCGTAACAGCAGAATATTCTACTGTAATTATTGGTATTTCAAGTTGCAGCAGTAGAATTTCAAATTTGGCAGTTTCGAATATTACCGTTGGAATATCTTCCACTAAAAGATTACTGTTTGAGCCCGGAGCTACTACGATACTGTTTTCACCAGATGCATCAACAGTAATTAATGCAACTCCCGATGGAAATTTAGGATCTTTAACCACATACTGGGTATCAATCCCTTCCCGCATTAATAGTCCTACAGCCTGATTACCAAATAAATCATTTCCTCTCTTTGTTATAAAAGTGACTTTTCCACCCAGCCGCGCTGCAGCTACTGCCTGATTAGCACCTTTGCCTCCGGGATTCATCAGAAAGGTACCACCCAGAATTGTTTCACCAGGGGCAGGAAGTTTTTTAGTTTTTATTACCATATCGGTATTTGAACTCCCGATTACCAGTATTTTGTTCATAGAAAAATTATGATATATTATGTTTATACTTTTTCCGGCAGTCTCGGTGTTATTTATTTCTGCAATCACTTCTTAAGATCAGCCTTAAGATTCTTTGTGATAATGCTTTTGTCTTTTTATTTTTATTATCAGGTTTAACCTTTTATTGTTGAAATACCCTGACATAATCAACAAACATTCTCTCAGGAAAATCAGTAGAAAAATCCGGAGGTCCGGGCCAATTGCCACCAACCGCTACATTGAATATAAAAAACTGATCTGAATTAAAAGGGTAATTATCTGCACCAACATCGGCAATCGAAGTTTCGAGATATTTCTGGTCATCCACATACCACGAAATATTATCTTTGCTCCAGACTATACTGAATACATGAAACTCTTTTGAAAAATCGCCGGATGGCAAAGTATAGCTGTCTCCCTTGGATGCATGTTCGCCGGCTGCATTACTCCAATGCAAGGTCCCGTATACAGTTGACGGAGTCATGCCGATCAATTCCATGTTGTCTATTTCACCGCAGGAAGGCCATCCAACTGTAGATATATCTGTACCCAGCATCCATAACGCTGGCCACAAACCTTTTCCAACAGGTAATTTTGCTCTGATATCAATTCGACCGAATTTGAAGAATTTTTTATTCTGAGTGGTCATTCTTCCGGAACTGTAATTAAAACCTCCAATCTTCTCTCTTCTTGCTTCAATAATAAGGTTCCCATTTGAAACAAATGTATTCTCAGGTCGGTTTGTATAGTACTCCAATTCATTATTTCCCCAGCCGCCACTACCATTTCCTGTTTCCTGGTTCCAGACATTTAAATCCAGACTTTCCCCGGAAAATTCGTCACTCCAGATAAGAGTATACCCCGGGTATGTCATGGGAGTCATATAGCCTGTGTTATCGGTTGGCAGATAGGTGCCATCTTCTGTTATAATTGTTCCTGTTGCTGAATCATTGATCAGTGTACAGAATTTAGGGTTGCTTAAAATAATATTAAACTGCAGATTGGGTTGACGAACATTGAGAGGATCTCCTTTAATAATTACGTCAATGGTAGCTTCCGTCATATTTTCAGCAATTGACAGAGATCCGTTCACTGAGGTGAAATCTCTTCCGGAGATGGCTGTTCCATCTGTTGAGGTGTAGTCAACAGTAACTGCTTTTGTGGCTGGTCTGCTTAAAGACAAATGAAATTTCATAGTAGATTCAGTGGCGTTTCTAATTATGGAAACACTCTGAATGCTTAATCCGGGATTCGTATCACTACCTTTGCTGCAAGAAAACATAAAAAGCAAAGTTATTGAAAATGTGATAGTTAAAAAAGCTTGTGAAAGTTTATACCTGTACATTTTTTTATCGATATTCGGGGGCAGATAATTAATAATCGTTCAGTAACCAAGATAGAATATTCTTTTTGATTTTTTTAATTACTGATGTTAATTATGTTAACTGATTACACCGGCCTGAGACTAATCAGTATATTTTGTCCTTCAATGAATGTAACAGGTACATTACCAGTCGATTACCTAAAAGGAATCCATGCAAGGAGAAAAAAGAAGTCAGAGGAAAATTATAAAATCAATTTATAAGGGCAGCGAGTGCAGCACCGACGAGACTTGACTGCCGGACTTCTGCAAATTCATAGAACCTTTGTTTTTCCTCCTTCAGATACCCATTAAGGTAATTTTCAAAGTAATTTCTCAGGTTATGCATTTTATAAAAAGTAGTTCCTTCGATTGTGATCAATACAGGGTTCCCTGCTGATTTCCCTTTATTGGTCTTAAGAATAACTGCAGCTAAATTCGCAGCTACCAGTTTTGCCGAGCGTTCAATAAGACATTCTATAATTTCTAAAAAGTTTCCTTCATCTGTTTTATTTGTTAGAAAGCTATGTAAGCGTCCGTGGCCTGATTTTGGATCGGACACAAAAGTATTTAACTCCTCTGAGGATAGCTCATTTAAGGATATGATACCTGATGTTGCAACTCCGGTAAAGACACCCTCTCTTGCAGCTGATTTTAAGGCAGTAAGGCAAAGACCACCAAAGTAGCCTCCGGCGAACATTTTTTCGAATTTGTAATCGCCGGGATTGACCGTAGTATTGTCAAAGTCGATATCAATGTCAGATTGTGGTACTCTTCCAAAAGCTCCCGACTCTATATTGATAATCTGGCTTTTAGCCTGATTAAGGCTTCTGATTTTCAAAATATTGCTGTTACTTTCGATATAACAGGTATTTGTGCCTGTACCCAGTATATAACCGATAAAAGAATCATATTTCCTGCCAAAAGTGGCCGATTTGCCTGCAAGAAGAGTAGCAACTGTATCATTTAATATCACAATTTGCTTTTCTTCCATACCCAGGGTTTCCAAAAGCTTCTTGCCGATCAGTTCACCTACAACCTCAGGAGCTTGTACTTCTTTGCAGAATTGCAGCAACCTGCCATCTTTATCAGGCAATATTTCAGTAGGATATGAAAAACAGAATCCAATCCTTTCGGAAAGTTCAGCAATTGGTTTCACGTAGCCTGCAATTGTCTTAAAGAATTCAGATTTTGAGATTTCACCTTCAAGACCCGGCATTTTTGCATTCAGCAGATCGCTCATTTCAAGTTTTCCCTGCACATTAAATTTAAGTAATGCTGCTCTGAAATTAGTTCCTCCCGCATCTATAGCAACAACAGGAGCGTCTGTAAGGAATTGATTGTCAGCCTCAATATAAGTAGGAATCATCCGAAGTGTACTTTCTCTTCCTTCCAGTCCTTTTAACATGTCGGATGTGAAAAGGTCAATAATTTGCTGAGTGTTGATATCAACAGATCTAATCTTGTGTTCTTCCAGGAATTTTTTACAATTTTTCATACAGGCCAGATTAATCAGATATTGATGGTCAAATATAAAAATATGGTCAGAAAATATAAGTTAATTTTATAATATTGTATACATCAATTAACATTCGAACGTTTATTTTTCATGAAGGAATAAGATTATCAGTACTAATGTTAAGAAATTAATAATAAATTTAAAAGATGAAAGTCATAAAAGACCTTGCAAAAATGATTGATCACTCAATCCTGCATCCGACACACACCGATGAAGATCTGTTAAAGCAATGTGAAGTTGCCATGAAATATGATGTAGCTTCGGTTTGTGTCAAGCCATATGCAGTAAAAATGGCCGCCGGGAAGCTTAAAGATACTTCAGTAAAAGTGGGATGTGTAATAGGTTTCCCTCACGGGAATAGTTCCACAAAGGTGAAGGTATATGAGGCAGAACAAGCCTGTAATGATGGGGCAACCGAAATAGACATGGTTATAAATATAGGTAAGACAATAGGCGGAGACTGGGATTATGTGGAAGAAGAGATAAAAGCCGTAACAGATATCTGCCATAAAAACAAAGCTATCGTCAAGGTAATTTTTGAAACCGACTTTATAACTAAAACAGAGGATAAGATCCATCTTTGCGAGATATGCACCCGCGTTGGTGCTGATTTTGTCAAAACATCAACAGGTTATGGCTTTGTTAAACAGGGTGATGGCAGTTATAACTATACCGGTGCTACTCTGGCTGACGTGGAACTTATGAGAAAATATTCTGGTCCCGCAGTACAGGTAAAGTGTGCAGGCGGCGTGCGAACACTCGATGATCTTTTAAAAATGAAAGCTGCAGGGGCAACCCGGTCAGGTGCGACGGCAACTGAAGCCATTATAGCAGAAGCGATTAAGCGTTTTGGAGAGAAATAGTATTAAATCCTTTGTTGGCCTTTGTGTTAACATTTGTGCGACTTTGTGATAAAAAATAATTCATTTAACCACAAAGTAACACGAAGTAACACCTAAAGCAACACAAAGTAAAGATGAAGATAATTAAAACAAAAGAAATGAAAAAATTCCTTTTATCATCTGTTATTATTCTGGTTCTATCGGGTATCACATTTACCGTAAGTAGCCAGGATATAGCTCTAAGCCAGGCCAATAAGTCAGGCATTTACACAAAAGACCAAAAAATGGCGGTGACTGCTTTTGCAGAAAACCTGGCGGGTGATACTTTGCATATCAAAGTTTTTGAGAATAATACTCAGTTACTCTATCAAAAGACATTGATAATCGGGAAGGATAGTCTGAGGATTTTTGAAGGTACATTCAAGGAACCTTGTTCCATAATTATCGAAACCAGTGCACAAGGAGAAACGGCAAGTATAGGCATGCTGGTTGAGCCTGAAAAACTAAAACCGGGTGCAAAATGTCCCAGAGATTTTGACGTGTACTGGAACAGCCTGAAAAAGAGTTTAAATAGTTTGCCGGTGGAAATAAAGACTGCCGCAGTTTTAGGAACAGAGAGCGATAAAGGTTATAGTTGCGAAGATATTGAGATTAATTGTCTTGGTCCAAAACCTGTGCATGGCTATTTTGCAAAACCTGAAAAAACAAGTCCTGGCACTCTTCCAATAGTTCTGCTTGTTCATGCGGCTGGAGTTAAAGGATCATGGTGCCGTTCCGAGCCTTCAAATGCTTTGAAATATGCAAAAATGGGTGCGCTTTGTTTTGATCTGAATGCACATGGGATGCTGAACGACGAACCTGAAAGTTATTACACAAATCTCGAAAATGGAGAACTTAAAACCTATTGGTTGCAGGGAATAACCAACAGGGATAGTGTATATTTCAGAGGCATGTATTTACGTTTGATACGTACAATTGATTTTTTGACAAAGCAACCCGAATGGGACGGTAAGAGGATTCTGGTCATTGGAGAGAGTCAGGGAGGAGGTCAGGCGTTGGTCGCTGCCGGTCTTGACCAGAGAGTAAGCGCAGTTGTGGCAATTGTTCCCGCTATGTGCGACTGGTTTGGTTCACTGGCAGGGAGGATGGGTGGCTGGCCACAACCTTTTGAATCGGATGCTTCGAAAAAAGAAATGTTAAGTGCCTTGCCATATTTTGATGCAGCTAATATCCTTAAACACTCGGGAGCAATAATTTTTGCCGAGATAGGATTAATAGATATGACCTGCCCGGCAACATCGGTTTATGCTGCCCTGAACCAGGCCAGGTGTCAAAAGATTATCTATACAGTTCCTTACCGGCCTCATCAACAACCTCAGGGAGCACTTTCCAATACATGGCAGGAAGACTATTACAAACCTAGAGATTTGTTTATACAGAATTACCTGAAGTAACAGGGAATGGATCCTGATAAACATAAATTTAAAAACGTTTGATACATACAATTTCAGCTGATCTGTTTAGAAAATGTATTTAGCCATACTCAGAAAGTGCATACTATGAAAGAAAAAGTAATCAACCTGAATGTGATCTTTTTGCTTCTGATATATATCTGTAATTCCAGCATTAATTCTATATACGCACAGACTGCTATGAACAATGTCTCAGCCCGGCATTGTACTAACCTGAATGGGAAATGGGAGATTATTATCGACCCGACAGGAGCAGGCGACTGGAGGGAGGTATGGCAGGAAAGAAAGCCTGAGAAAAAAACCGATTTTATCGAGTATTCGTTCGAAGGCGGTCCTCTATTAAATGTGCCGGGAGATTTTAATTCTCAAAAAACTGAGCTGAAGTATTTTGAAGGGACTATTTGGTATAAAAAAACTTTTAATTATGATCTTAACAAAAGCAAGCGACTTTTTCTTCATTTTGGTGCTGTAAACTATCTCGCAGCTGTTTACCTAAATGGTAATCTTCTGGGTAAACATGAAGGCGGATTCACACCTTTCCAGTTTGAAATTACAAATAAGCTGAAGGAAGGTGAAAATTCTATCGTTGTCAGGGTGAATAACCAGAGACTGAAAGACGGGATCCCCTGTCTGGGTTACGATTGGTTCAATTACGGCGGCATTACACGTGATGTAAATCTCATTGAAACTACTGACTCTTACATTAGCGACTATTTTATTCAGCTGAAAAAGCATTCATTAAAAGAGGTTCTCGGATGGGTCAGATTGGACGGAGACAATCTTTCACAAAACATAAATATTAAAATACCCGAGTTGAAAGTTGATTACAAAACAAGAACGAATATTGAAGGATTGGCAGAAATAAAATTCTCTATGGACTTAAAGCTCTGGTCGCCTGAAACTCCAAAACTATATTCGGTTATAATTCAATCTGAAAATGATACGGTTGAAGATACTATTGGTTTCAGAAGTATTGAGACATCTGGCACAAAAATACTCCTGAATGGGAAACCGCTGTTTCTAAGAGGGATTAACATACATGAAGAGAATCCTCTAAAGGCGGCAAGAGCCTGTTCAGAATCAGATGCATTGCTCCTGCTCAAATGGGCAAAAGAATTGGGATGTAATGTTGTCAGGTTAGCTCACTATCCGCACAATGAGAATATGGTACGACTGGCTGAAAAGATGGGAATAATGGTATGGGACGAGATTCCTGTATATCAGCAAATTGAATTTTCTGCTCCGGGAGTAACCGGTAAGATGGATCTTATGATGCGCGAAATGGTCAGCAGGGATAAAAATCGTTGCGGAGTTATAATATGGAGCCTTTCAAATGAAACAAACCCCTCTGAAAGCCGGGATAAAGCATTAATCAACCTTACTGACAAATGCAGACGATTGGATTCAACCCGACTTATAACTTCGGTAATTAATGATGAGGATTACAAAAACAATATATTAAATGTATGGGATACACTTTATCGTCATTTTGATATTATTTCATTAAATGAATACCTGGGTTGGTATGTTCCATGGCAAGGCCTTCCCGGAGATGTGAAATGGAATCTATGTTGCAATGATAAGCCTGTCATAATATCGGAATTTGGAGGCGAGGCTCTTTATGGGAGTAATTATGGGCCAAAAGATGAAGCAGCCAGCTGGAGTGAAGAGTATCAGGAACAGATTTATAAAGACCAGGTAAAATTGCTTGAGAAGGTGCCGAATCTGGGTGGAATTTTCCCCTGGCTTCTGGTAGATTATCGTTCATCCGGACGAATGCATCCTGTTTATCAGAATGGCTGGAATCGGAAAGGGTTACTTTCTGAACATGGTGATAAAAAGAAAGCCTGGTATATACTGAAAGCTTATTACGACAGCATTAAAAATACTCACTGAAAAGTGCCTGAAGTAGGCTTAAACGATTATAATAATTCAGTTAATTTAAAAAATCTCTTCTCTCAGGATTATATTCTTAGGTTTTACTCTGTGGTTCTCTGTGTCTTCTCTGTGACTCTCTGTGTAACAGGTTTAAAATAATCAGGAATTAATACACAGTTTCACATAAATGAAACAGATGGTCAGCAAAAGGGAACAGTTTAAAAATCGATCATTGCTTTCATAACACCATCCCTGTAATCTGCTACCAGGTCAAAAGCTTCTCCTGTTCTCTCGAATGGAAATCGATGTGTAATCATGTTATCGATTCTGACAGATCCATTTTTCATCATTTCAATAGTATCCTCAACACAATTTACCTGTCTTCTTATAAACTGAAGCGAGATCTCCCGACGACGGGTTACTTCAACGTTCATCGACCAGCGGTCAAATTCAGGAATGCCAACGACTACGAGTCTGCCTCCTGGTTTAAGAAGTTCAATAGCCTGGTCGAAAGCTTCCTGTTTGCCGCAACATTCAAATGCCAGATCAAGGCCCAGCGGTTCAACCTGCCTGATCTTTTCAACTATGTCTTCTTTAAGCGGGTTACAGTTCAGAACAGATCCCTCTTTTTTAGCTATTGAAAGACGTTCATCAATGATATCTGTTACAGAGATACTATGAACACTCTGGGCTTTTGCGGCCAGCATTACGCTCATACCTATAGGTCCATATCCAAAGATGCCAATATTCATATTTCTTACTCCTCCTGATTTTCTAACAGCATAAACTCCGATTGCAAGAGGTTCGGATATTGAACCATGATCAGCTGTTAAACTGCCTGTGAGTGGGAAACAGCATTTTTCAGGCATCACAATATATTCCATAAGACATCCTTCTGCCTGACCTGGACAGCCAAGAAACCTGAGCTTACGGCATGTATGATGCCTGCCTGCAAGACATTGATCACATTCCCCACAGGGCATTGCAGGATCTATAGCAATAAGATCGCCAGGTCTTACTCTATTTACAGATTTACCTACTTCAATAACAACTCCCGCTCCTTCGTGGCCAACACAGAAAGGATATTGCACTTTTTGTGACCCAATCTGACCCTGTGTATAATAGTGAATATCTGATCCACAGATGCCTACTGCTGTCATTCTGATTTTTACATCAGTAGGGTTTATAAGATCCGGTTCGGGAATATCTCCCATCTCCATTTGTCTTATTCCGGTGAGCATCATTGCCTTCATTAAATCCCTTTTTTATTATAAGCAAATATATAAATAAGTTGGTCATTCTTTGAGCCTTTGTGTCTATGCGCAAAAAGGATTCTGATAATATTATTTTTCAGGTATGGCATAAAGTTAAAATTAGTAAATTCACAACCTCACATCATTCTAAACTTACAGCAAATGAGAAAAATTTATGGGATAGGAGAAACCGTTTTTGATATTATTTTCAAAAACGGACAGCCACAGGCAGCAAAAGCAGGTGGATCAATGCTGAACTCTACAATTTCACTTGGAAGGATAGGGTTGCCTGTTTCCTTTATCAGCGAATATGCAAGTGACAACGTAGGTCAGATAATTGACGGCTTTTTATCGGAAAACGGAGTGGAAACAAATCATGTTGATCATTTTAAAGATGGTAAAACCAAACTTGCTCTTGCTTTTCTGAATGAGAAAAATGATGCCAGTTACACTTTTTATGATGACTATCCTGAAAGAAGGCTGAATATTGATTTCCCGGTAATAGCCAAAGATGACATAATTCTTTGCGGATCTATTTATGCAATTACCACCGAAATAAGAACCAAATTTACCATTCTGCTGAACAAGGCAAAGGAGAATGGAGCACTTGTGATTTATGATCCTAATTTCAGACCATCTCATTCTACAGATCTTGAAACATTAAAACCAATGATCATAGAGAATATGAAATCAGCAAAGCTTGTCAGAGGTTCAGATGAAGATTTTAAAAACATTTTTGGTGCAAACAGTCCCGATGAAGCATGGAATGTCATAAAAAACTATTGTAACTGCATGGTATATACAGCTAATTCTGCAGGAGTTTATGTCAGAACTGTCAGCTATTCCGGAAAATTTGCTGTAAAAGCTATAAAACCTGTCAGTACCATAGGGGCCGGAGATAATTTCAATGCCGGAATGATGGCAGCAATCTATAAGAACAAAATAACTATTGAACAACTAGAAAGCATGGGAGAGAAAGAATGGTCGAAAGTCATCTCTACAGGGGTCGATTTTGCCTCTGACGTGTGCTTATCATACGAGAACTATATTTCCATTGAGTTTGCGAAAGAATATATTTCTTAACCTTTCTCCATCTGGGTTGTTGAAAAAGTCCCTTTTAACCACAAATCGAAGCGAAGCGAAGATCCCAACCGAAGCGTTGGGAGTGCACTAAGAAGACACAAAGAGCGAAAAGATAAGACTCTATATCTCAGATCTTTGTGTACTTTGTGTTAATCCTTTGTGACCTTAGTGGTTAATGGATTTTGACTTTTTCAATGGCCAAATGGGGGTGGGTTCAAAAAAACAGGAAATGGTTAGGTAAGATCACAGAGAACTATTTAGGATCAAGCAAAGAATATTTCATATCGGTTTTGCATTGGCGAGCAAATACTTTTCTGCTTCCAGAGACCATATATAGTCGTTTTTTGAAACAATTTCGTTAAGTCCTGAATAAAATACATCTTCTTTGCCCAAATCATCAAGCTCTGAAAGAGCTATAAGTGGCATCGATATGTTTGTGTAAATCAGCTTTTTACCACCTGGTATCCGGGGGAGGTTAAGAGTCGTTTCTACCACTGAATCGAGTCCTCCCACATGGGTAATCATGATAGCCGGATTGATCTTCCCTTCTCCCATCAGTTTTAACGATTCTCTCATATCGTCTGTATTTCCTCCTGAAGTGCCTACTATATGAGTAAAAGAATAGTGAACATTATAGAAATTGAAGTCCGCTTTAAATTCAGGATCAACAGGACCCGCAAAAAAATTAAGACATCCGTCAAAACCAAGAATTGCATCACCAAGTTCAATTACTGATTTAACCGGGGCAAATACGAAAACATCATCGTATCCTTTACCTCCGGTAAGATCGTGCAGATATCCTGCCGGATCGCTCATTTTGCCCGTGTTGATGAAAACTATCTTAACACCTTCTTTTTCTGCATGTTCAAATGAAAATATTGATAATGCTCTTTTCAGCCGGTTATCATCAATATCAGTAACTACCAATAATCCGGGTTTTCTTTCCTGATGCAAAGCATAATCAATGGCTCCAAGTCCCATAGGACCAACACCTGCAAGTATTGCCATATTTCCTCCCTTTCGGATTCCCATGTTATGTTTGTAGGTTCCTGGCGGAGTATGGTAACTGGCATGAAATGCACCGACAATACATGACATCGGTTCTGAAAGAGTTGCCGGGAAGAAAGCTTCTCCCTCGTAAGGCAGCAAACAATCAGCCTCCATAATGATCGATGGTATTATTATGTGAGTTGCATCACCTCCGATAAAACGATAAGAATATCCTGGTGCATTAAGTGTACCCATCTGATTCATAGCAGGTTGAATAGAGAATTTCTGTCCTGCTCTGAACTTATGCTGCCATTTTTTCCCGACTTCAATAATTGTACCTGCAAACTCATGACCAATTATGGTCGGATGAACGCTTATATCATCCGGAACGCGCTTATGGTCAGCACCCTGCAGTGCAGCTTTATATGATGACATACAGATGCTGTCTGACATTACACTTGCCAGTATCTCATCATCTTTCAACCCGGGCAATTCAAACTCCTCCAGCCTCAGATCTTTCTTCCCATATATTCTTACTGCCTTAGTCTTCATATTATTTTTTATTTCTTTTATCCCAGCATCACCTGTCCGCCTGTTACCGGAACTGCCTGACCTGTTTCATATTCCTGGTCTATTATATACAAAAGTGCTTTCATCACATCTTCCAGCTTGCATCCTCGTTTCATGGGCACCTTTTCCTCGTAAAATTTCCTGACATCTTCGATAGTTTTTGCGCCAGGCACTTTCCCTGTTTTAAGGTACTGTACAAATAAACCGGTGTGCGGGTCTGACCATAGCGGACCCTCGTAGAAATTACCCGGACAAATAGAGTTGACCTTTATTTTGTAAGGTGCCAGTTCCATGGCAAAAGACTGTGTGAGTCCAATACCTCCGAACTTGGCGCCGGCATATGCAAAATTACGGTTACTCCCTCTCAATCCTGACTTGGAATTGATCTGTATTATGTCGGTAAAATATTCAGGTTTTTCCAGGTTCTGAAGTTTCATTACCTCAGAAGCGTATTTTACACAATGAAAATAACCGTTATAGTTTACTTCTGTGGTTTTTGAAAAAGTCTCAGCATCCATTTCCTCAAGCCCTCCCGCCTTTAAAATACCAGCATTACTTACAATTATGTCGAGTCCTCCAAACTCCATTACAGCAGCACTCACTAGTTCCCTTACTGACGAAGCATCTGCAACATCGGTTCTGATAAAAATAGCTTTATTCTTAGTATTTTTGGAAGATAGCAAAGCAACAAAAGCTTTTCCGGTCTCTTCATTAAGGTCGGCAATTATTACGTTCACGTTAAGCGCGAACAACGATTCTGCGATACCCGCTCCGAATCCCTGGGCTCCTCCTGTTACTATTGCAATTTTATTATTCAGTTTGGTGACTGCAGGTGCTTGCTGTGTGACTTTTCTCCTGTAGTTCTCAACCTCCCAGTGATCAATAAAATCTACCTGTTCCGGTATCAGGAACTTAATTCCTCCGCAGAGAGAAGCGTAGTAGCTTATCTTTATGAGGTCCTCATAAACATCCAGACATGTTTCTGCATCAGCAAACGTATCACCAATAGCGAAAACACCTATGTCCTTGATTATAAATACTCTTGGTAAATAGCCATATTCACTTAAAAAATGGGGTAACTGGTATCGGAAAGAGTCCAGTATCTTTTCGGCAGTTGATGATTGCTCTATATAGAGATATCGTGTTTTGCAGTAAACAATGATGTCGGGAGTAAGAGGCAACGAAATTTTATGAAACTCCTGCTGATTCTGATAAAACTTTGCAATCAGGGTGTTATTCCGAAATCTTAAAATTCCAGGCTGATCTCCCGAAAGAAGAATTCGTAAAGCCGGCAGAACCTTATTCAGAATTGGATTGTAAGGAAGAATGGATATATCAGAAATAGGAGGGATCTGTTCTTTTATTTTTTGTAATATGTTTTCATAAATACTCTTTATCTCTTCAGTTGTGTCGGCACCCACAAACGCACCATGATTTTCCAGGAATATTATCTGAGGATCGTGCTGGAATTTTCCACGAAACGATAATATTTCAGATTCCAGCTTTTTAAAAAGTGTATATCCGGGATCGGTATATGGTACAAAAAGAGCGGACTCTGCAAATAGCTTCTGAGTCAGACTCTTCGCATTTCTGCTGCAGAGAATTCCATTTATCAGAGTAGGATGGAGGTGTACAATGAATTTATATTGAATGATTTCATGAAGAGATGTCTCTACAGAAGGTCTTTGATTCTTGCCGCTATCAATTATACTGCGGAACAAATCATTTTTCACCTGTTCCTCCCTGGTATCCGGGTCCTCCGAATAAATTGCCGATGAAATTACATGCAGTTTCTGTCTGTTTAAAGCGACCAGGCCCTCTTCACTAAGCTCAGCAAGTGCCTCTCCGCTTGCTTTGATCCAAATAGTTTCATCGTCCTTGTATGAAGTGTTGCCTCCTCCTGCAATAACATAATCTTTATTGCTTCCGAAGTATTTCGAAATTTTAACAAGTTCATTTATCTCCGGCTTCATTTTGATATTTATTTAAGAAATATTCAATAACTAGTTGTCCAAGATCAATAAGCTCTCTCATTTGTTTCACGCTATGCGTTCCGTCGGGCAACACGTATCCCTGTCTTCCCCCGGCTCGCAGATACTGATGAGCTGCGATTACACAAGTGCCTTCCCATGAAATCTTTTTCAAAGATTCATCAAGCGGTTTTGAACCCCTGGTTGTTACCGTCAGTGGCAACATTTCCGGAGTATTATGCTCCGTACCAAATGTTATGATAAACCCTTTACTGTGAAAAAAATCAACAAAATTTTTAAGTATTATAGCATCGTTTCTTCCGGGAATAAGTTCAATACATTCAATACCAAGTTTTTTCAGTGAATTAAAAAGTTTTTCAGGATCAGATTCAAATTCAGTGAATTTTCCTGAAGGATCATCGAGCAAGACAGGATAACATGGTATACCACCTGCCTTTATAATAATCTTAATTATTTTCCTGAGCTCGAGGAAAGATTTTTCATCTTCCTCAACAAATGCTCCGCCTCCGCTTTTCAGAAGATTAGACCTTATTTCATTTTCCAGAGCTGCCGGGTTTGACATACCGGTAACTGATTTTTTACCGTCATACAGGTTTTCAAGAAATTGAAGCTGATCCGTCTCCGAATTGGAAATCGTTAAAGCAAGCTCCTTTAATGCTTTTGCTATATGTCGTTCACGTACAAGTTCATGAGCGTATTCCTTTTTTATTGAGGTATAGGAGAGCTTCAAATCGGGATTTTCCTTTTCAATAAGACTATTCAGCTTATTAATCATGGCTTTTATTTGAGACTGGCTCTCTTTTTTTACTGTTCTGAGTTGTCTTCTCTGTATCCAGCTAACCTGATATGGAAAATCAAGGCCCTTTCCGCTGAAATAAATTCTGCCTGGATTATTCGGGTCGTTAACCCTGATGCCTTTTTTCTGTTCTTCCCTGAGAAGACCAATAAACTCAATATTGAACAAAGGGAATATCTTATTTATCATGCATCCTTTGTGGAATGCCGGATAACCATCTGTAACATAAAAATCATTTATACCAAGAACAGCGATCTTTTCTTCAGTTGCCATTTTAAAAGCAGTATCAAGATCTTTAAAAGCACTGAATGAATAAGGTGTATGGATATGTCCATTCGCCTCACGATACTCAGGAAAAGAGATTCCCTTCATTTCTTTATTCAACTGACCAAGTGAGGGAAAATTTGAAAGAAAGTTCTTCATTATTAATTTATATATTTTACTTTTTAATTTACCAGTTAAGTACCGCTTCAGGTACATTTGATAACGAATCACATATCCAGTCTGCCTTTTGCAAAGCCGCAGAATCAAAAGATGATGTTATTGCGAGACATCTGCAACCCGCTGCTTTGCCTGCTTCAATTCCGCTTACAGCATCTTCCACAACAAGACAACTGGCTGGATCCAATTCCAGCTTTTTTGCAGCCATAAGGTAAATATCCGGAGAAGGTTTTTTCTTTTTAACATCAAGTCCCGTAATGATTGCATCGAATGACACATGGGAAAGACCTGTTTCCTTCAGGTTTATCTCCATTTTTATTTTATCTGCACTGGTTGCAAGAGCCAGTTTTAGCCCTTTTTTCCTGCATTTTGAAATAAATTCATGCACACCGGGAAGCGCCGACAGGTTCCCTCTTACTATTTCACCGTAAATTTCATATGTTCTGGCTTTGACCTGTTCAATATTAACAGGAACACCATATTTTTCAGCTACTCCGCCGATGTATCTGTTTTCACCCATACCTATAAAAGGATGGAAATCTTCTGCATGTACTTCAATTCCGAGTTCCCTGAACATCATTGTTGCTGCTTTGCAAATAAAAGATTCAGAATCTGCCAGAACGCCATCCATATCAAAAAGGACTCCCTGAATCATCGGAATAATCTTTCCAGTTCCATTATTCTCTCTTTGTCAAGTGGCCTTTTCCTTCCTGTCATTTCTGACATCAATGTCATCTTTGCAGCATTTTCCAGGACTTCTATTTTGTCAAAAGCCTGAAGAAGAGACGATCCGGTAGTAAGTATTCCGTGATTTTCGAGTAACAGGATATCTGATTTAAGGATGTTTTCAGCCGCAACTTCAGCCAGCGCTTTTGATCCCATTACTGCATATTTTACAAATAACGGATCGCCAAGAATAGCTTTGGCTTCCGCTGTGAGGTTTGTATTTATTTTTGATTTTATTGCTGTGAAAAGTGAAGCGAAAACGGGATGAGCATGTACAATAGCAATTATTTCCTTCTTTTTCCTGTAAATTGAAAGATGCATAGCAGTTTCAATAGAAGGTTTCAGATGTGGTGTAAGGTTTTCTCCGGAAATTTTAACAATACCGACTTCCTTCCACTTCATCCTGCCTTTATCGGTAGCTGAGGGTGTTATCAGAATCAGATCATCTGAAAGTCGCAGACTGACATTTCCACCCGAAGTTGTTGTAAGTCTGTGTTTATAAAGCCGTCTCATGAAATGAGCTACTTCCTTGCGCTCTTTCTTATATTTATCCTGTAATTCCATACGGTAACCTAGTTTACCAGGTCTATAATACCATTTAATATGTAACGTGGACGATAGGGGAACTGGTCGATGCCGTTACGATCGGTTATGCCGCTTAGAACAAGCAGCGTATCTATTTCCGATTCCAGTCCGCATCTTACATCAGTATCCATTCTGTCGCCTATCACAATAGCATCCTCCCTTTTGACCCCCAGCCGTTTTAAAGCGCTCCGCATCATCAAAGGATTGGGTTTCCCGACAAAGTATGCTTTTTTACCGGCTGCTATTTCTATTGGAGCAATGAGAGCTTTTGTTGATGGAGTGATTCCAACTTCAATTGGACCACTGATGTCGGAATTGGTGCCGATCAGTTTTGCACCATTTAGAACAAGGTTTACAGCAAGTTCAACCTTTTCAAAATTATATCCATGAGTGTCGCCGACGACAACATAATCGGGATTTACATTATTTACACTGTAACCAACACTGTATAATGCATGAATGAGTCCGGCATCACCGATTATATAGGCACTCCCGTTAGGTTTCTGATTCGAAAGGAAACTTGCTGTCGCTAGAGCACTTGTATAAAAATGCTCCTCGCCAACATCAATTCCCAGGCGTTTCATTTTTTCATGGAGTTCTTTAGGAGTCCTTTCACTTGAATTGGTAAGGAATAAGTACTTTTTTCCGGAAGCTTCCAGCCAGTTTAAAAAATCAGTTACTCCCGGGAGAAGTTTATTGCCATGGTAAATCACACCATCCATGTCGATAATGAATCCTGCTTTGCTTTTTATGTTTTCTAACACGTTTTCCATAGAATATAATTTTGTAAACAAAGATACCTAGGATTTCTGGATTTTTTTAGTTCCCGATACTGCTTTATAAAAGTAAAAAATGCCACCATGATTCTAAGGCTCCGTGGTACTTTAAAACAGATAAGTGGTAATTCTATTCTGGTGTGTCATTGCGCCTTTTTAAACAGGTGCCGGAATACTTTCTCGGCTTATAAATATTTATTTATTCATTTATGATCAGCTTCTTGTCTTCATTCTTATATAAAAGATGCAGTAAAGTTGGTAAAATGATCAGAAGAAGGGGAAGTGCAATAATGAATCCTCCGATAACTGCAATTGCAAGAGGCTGATGCATCTGCGCCCCCGTACCAATTCCAACAGCCAGAGGCAACAAGGCAATAATAGCTCCGAGTGCGGTCATTAATTTGGGTCTTAAACGGGTTGAAATCGCATAAACAAGTGATTCATCAACAGATCCTTTTTCACGGTTTGTACTGAATTGCTGAAAAGTAAAAATTGCGTTCTCTCCGATAATCCCAACTATCATAATCAATCCGGTATAGCTACCTACATTAAGAGGTGTATTTGTAATAAAAAGAGCAATCAGACTTCCAGCTATTCCAAGCACAGCAATGAAGAGGATTGAACAGGCAGCTCTGAAATCTTTGAAAAGAAAAAGCATAAGTGCAAAAACCATAAGGCTTGATAGAATGAGTATCATCAGGAGCTCCTTAAAAGATTTTTGCTGATCGGCATATTCACCACCGTATTCAATATTATATCCCTGTGGAAGAAAGACTTTAGATTCTATTGTTTTCCGGATATCTTTCATTGCAGTACCAAGATCTTTGTTATTCAATCTTGCCGTAACAATAGAGACTGATTTCAGATTATCCCTGTTGATTTCGGCGACTCCTTCTTTTAAACTGATGGTGGCAAGTGTGGATATGGGTTTAAGCTTTCCATCGGGAAGAAATACAAACTGATTCTTAATGTTTTCAAAACTGTTTTTAGTACTTTTCGGGTAAATCATCCGTATTGCCGTCATCTGCTCTTTTTCAAGGATGCTTCCGATTATATTTCCTTCTACCATCGTCTGGAGCTGATACTGAAATGACTCAGGCGACATCTTGAACTGAGCCAGTTTCTGCTGGTCAGGAATAACTTCAATTGAAGGGCCTGCAATAATTACACCATCGAAAACATCTTCAATGCCATCAATTTTCTCAACTTCACCGGCAACTTGCTGAGCAAGTTCATTTAATGTATTCTGATCGCTTCCGAAAATTTTAATTTCAACGGGCTGAACTGATGCCATAAGATCGCCAAGCATGTCACCTATGACCTGTCCGAAATCAATCTCGAGAGCAGGTTGTGTTGCTTCAATCTTCTTACGTATATCATCTATCACATCAACTGTACTTCTTTTTCTGTCATCTTTTAAGTGTATAAGGTAATCACCATCGTTGGGTTCAGTTATAAAAAATCCCATCTGTGCACCAGTCCTTCTCGTATATGTTGCAACTTCGGGTATTTTCACAATTATCTTCTCAACCTCGACAAGTATTCTGTTAGTCTCTTCCAGTGATGTTCCGGGAGGAGCTTTATAATCAAGAACAATAGAGCCTTCATCCATTTCGGGAAGAAACCCTGTTTCAAGCCTTGGAAGAATATAAATTATTGATAATAAGAGAAAAAGAACGAAAAGAATGCTTATTGCTGGTTTGCGAAGAAAAAAACTGACCCAATTCCTTTTTTTAATAGTCCTGATCTCAGCTTTTCTTTTCTCAGGGAAGAGCGATCTGACATCTGAAAACCATAGATAAATAACCGGCAGTCCTATCCATGTAACAAAGAAGGAACAAACAAGTGTTATGATCATTGTGTTGGTAAGGACATTGAAATATGCGCCTGCGACGCCACCCAGTAACATAAAAGGTACGAAAATCACAATTGTGCTTAAAGAAGACCCGACCATCGAAGGCATCAGATATTTTACTGCCTGATGAACAAGCTGATTAGACTGTCTGTCGGGAAATTCTTCGTGCGTCCGGTGAATCTGCTCCACCACCACAACAGCATCGTCAATAATCAGCCCTATTGCAGCTGCAATAGCTCCGAATGTCATTATGTTGAGAGTATATCCTATGCTGTAGAGGACAATAATTGTGAGCAGAAGCGTTACAGGAATTGTAACAAGAATCGTCGCACTGGCCCTGAATGATCTTAGAAACATAACTGCCACCAGAAGAGCAAGAAGGAGTCCTAACCACAGACTGTCGTTAACACTTTTAATTGCTTTATTAACAAAATCTGCCTGATCATAATATAAAGATACATGAACATCAGCTGGAAGGATCTTTTCAAGTTCATTCTTTTTGGAGGCTACATTTTCAGATAGACTGATAAGGTTAGCACTGGGTTGTTTCAGTATCGCCACAAGAAGACCCTGTCGGCCGTTTGCATTGATCCTGGTATATTCTGTTCTTTCCCTTACATTAATATCAGCAACATCTTTAAGTTTTATGATCCTCTTTCCATCATTACGTAAAATTACATTCTGGATGTCATTCAGGGTGTAAAGTCCCGCATCGGTAATATTCAGATATAACCTCCTGTAATCGGAAAGAAATCCATTCGATGTAATAAAATGATTCTGATTCAGCTCATCCCTGATATTTTCCGGAGTTATTGAAAGTGTGCTCATTTTAAGCTGATTCAGCTCAATCCAGAATTCTTTCGTTTTCCCTCCTATAATACCGACTGATGAAACGCCATCTATCTGTGATAAAAATGGTTTGATTGTATAAGTTGCAATAAGGTTAAGCTCAATAGGTGTTCTTTTGTCACTTTCAACAGTAAATCCTATTACAGGCAGGATAGAAGGATTCATCTTTTCAATCTGTATCTGTACATCTGCCGGGAGAGAGTTTTTTATCTGAGCTATACGCGATTCGAGCATCTGTTGATTTACATTAATATCAGCACCCCAGTTGAGAAAAGCCGAGATCTCACATGTTCCCCTGCTGGTGGTGCTTCTCAGTATCTTAAGATCAGGAACTTGCTTAATTGCATCTTCCAGAGGTCTTGTAACTGTTACCATCATTTTATCGACAGGCTGTTCACCGTTATCAGCTATGACCTTTAATTTAGGGAAAGTGATTTCAGGAAAGAGGGAAACCTGAATCTGTCCATAAAGAAATATTCCTCCAACAATTATTACGGCCAGAAGTACAGATATCGGATTCTTATACGAGAGGAAGAAGTTCTTCATACCGTCATTGCTTTATTATTGTGACACCAGCTGTATCGGGTAAACCATAATTTCCGGTAAGTAATATTCTGTCGGTTGGCAGGAATACAGGGTTGGTTATCTCCACCTCATCATTGTTCTCAAATCCTTTATTCACAATAATCTTTACCGCAGTACTGTCGTTCAGTAATTTCATTACCCAGAATTTAGTCTGAGTCTCATCGCTCAGTACAGCTGTTTTTGGAAGTATCATAGCGTTTTCCTTCGAAGATTTTACCAGGTTTATACTGGCTATAAGATTGGCCGGTAAAAGCTCTGCTGACTGCGGTTTGACAATGTATCTGATGGTCTGCGCCAGCATATCCATTTCCGGAAGTTTTCCGGTTATTGTTCCACTAATCTGCCTGTTATCGGGAAGAATTATCCTGCAGTTCCTGTTTGTCTCAATATACTTGTCAAATTCAAAAGGAACATCCAGTATGAATACCATACTGTTTTGTTCCGAAACTACTGCCAGTTCGTCACCTTCCTGCACAAAGTCACCCTTCTGATAGGATATGGAATTAATCACTCCTGCTTTGTGGGAAGTAATTTTTATTATTCCCTTAAAACTTAAACTTGAGTCTATTTGTGTATCATTGCCAAGAGCAGTTGCTTCACGTGTCCTAATAGTAAAAAGTAATTGATCAGAGGCAATAAAATCTCCCGGATTTATTAATATTTTCTCAATTGTTCCTGTTGTTGTAGCCCTGATAATACTCTTATTCATGTACGTTGCAACAGCCGGCAACGAAACGGTTGAAGCAACTGATTTAAAAGTTACCGGAACAATAGTGACAGGCGTTTTCACTTCAGGAGTTTCTTCGGATGTCGGTGTCCCATGTTTGCAGGAAAAAATCAGTCCCGCTGACATCATAACCACAAATAAAAAATAGTGTTTTTTTATATTTTTTGGCATCGGTATGTTTTTTATTGCGTAAGGAGGAAATTCATCTCATTAATAACCTGCAGCTTCTGAACATTTATCAGGTTAATGTTTCTGTTAATGGTTTTATTATTTTTAATTGCATTAATGTAGTCTGTCATCTGGATATTACCTGCTTCAAGCTGATCTTTCAGGGCCTTAACGAGCTGACTGGACGTATTGAGTTGTTCTTCAGTGCGTTCAGATAATTCAATTAATGCCTTAAACTCGTCGGAAAGTTGTTGTAACTGTTGAAGATATTGTTTGTGATATGAATTCTCATAGGTCTGTCTGGTGTTCTGGTCAAAATCAAGTTTCTGTTTTTCAATCCCTCTTTGTTTGCCATCATAGATAGGGATGTTTAGACTGATGCCTGCACTGTATCCAAAATGCCTGTAAAAATTCCATGGATTGCTCGAAAGAAAACCGGCATCAGCAAACCAATTGATTTTTGGCTTATATCTTAAATCAACTGTAGCCTTTTCGTTTTCTATCCTGATGCTGTCAATTTTATAACGCAGGAATACTGGTGATCTTGAAATATCGGGCTCACCTTTAATTCTGAGTTCAGGTTCAATAAGCTCATACCACGCAGGATCATTTATTCCACAGAGTTCGTTCAAAGAACTAAGATCCTTTTTGTATTGAGCCTCAAGTTGCCTGACCAAAATTTCCTGAGACTGAGTCTCAACAACTAATGCAAGATAATCTGTCTGTTTGTACACGCCATTAATTACAAACTGTTTTACAATCTCATTTTCTTTTTTGAATAATTCTAAAAAATTCTTGTTGAATATGAAATCTTTATAGCCGGAATAGGTCGTAAGATATTGCTCGGTAATGAGCTTATTCAACTCGTTAGCTGAAATTACTGATGAATTACTAACCAGCTGTTTTTGAAGATTGATGGTATTATATTTATTGGTAAGATCTTTTTTGTTGAATACATTCTGTGATACACCAACAACCGCCGTATAATTGCCACCGTCTGTTATAACCTCATCATAACCGAAATTGTGATAATAAGGTGAGTATAGCAGTTGTGATTTTCCTTCAACCTGAGGTTTCCTTGCTGCTCCTGTTAAAAGACTATCAGCTATGGCTGAATTTATCTGGTTCCTGTAGTCATTAAGTAAAGGACTGTTCTGATATCCCTGTTGAAGGTAATATCCCAGGTCACGTTTCTGGGTATAGGCAATCAGAGTCAGAATGGACAAAAAGCAGATCAGGGCATACCGTTTTAGCATAGCTGTCAATTATCAAGGTGCCAAAAAAAATGCAATTTAATGAAAAACAGATTTATAATTGAAAATTTATTCTCCAGTAAATCAGGGCTATTTTCATATTAGACAATTTACACCCCTTCTTTATTCAGTTTAATCGATTTTTTATCTGAATATTCAGTTTTATACTGGTGTCCTTTAAGAGGAAGAACAAGCTGGTGAATTGCATCGAGTATCCAGTCAGGCTGAGGGAAGAAATATTCCTCCATTTCATAGGCAGGAGTGATCCAGTTCCTCGATCCCACAACTGCAGGAGGAGCATCGAGATAATCAAAAGCAAGTTCAGTTATTGTGTGTGCCATCTCTTTCAGAAATGAACCGCGCGAAGTAGCATCACTGGCAAGGATAATTCTGCCTGTTTTTCTGACTGACTGAATAACAGGCTCATAATTAAATGGAACCATCGACCTGGCATCTATCACTTCAGCTTTCAAACCATATTTTTCAAGTAGCAGATCCGCAACTTTCATTACCGGATACAAAGTTGCTCCAATCGAAAGAATTGTAATATCATCACCGGTGCGTTTTATATCAGGTTCTCCGAAAGGTATCTCATAATAGCCTTCGGGCACACCTTCTGTATGAAACATCTCACCGATATCATAGATCCGCTGGCTTTCGAAAAATATTACAGGATCAGTTCCCTGCAAAGCTGAATTCATTAATCCTTTTGCATCATAAGGTGTTGCCGGGAATACTACTTTTAATCCAGGGATATGTGCCGTAAGTGATGACCAGTCCTGGGAATGTTGAGCTCCGTACTTTGATCCCACTGACACCCTTATGACTACCGGCATTTTGATTATATTACCACTCATTGCCTGCCATTTAGGCAGCTGGTTGAATACTTCATCTCCTGAGCGGCCCAGGAAATCGCAATACATGATCTCGGCAATGACGCGTCCTCCGCACATGCCATAGCCGATGGCTGTACCAACAATGGCGCCTTCAGATATTGGAGAATTGAAGAGACGATGATAGGGTAGTGCCTCAGTTAATCCGCGATAAACAGCGAATGCTCCTCCCCAGTCACGGTTTTCTTCACCCCATGCGGCCAGAGTCGGATCTTTATAAAACCGGTCGATGACAGCTTCAAAAATAGCATCACGGAACTGGTACAACTTTGCTTTGGAGACGGTCTTTCCTTCCTTGTCTTTATAAAATCTCTCTTTGTTTTTCAGTGATTTTACACGTGGGTTTTCATCCATTGGAATAAGTACCTGCGGGGTTCCATCTTCCATTTTGTCAACCGATCCGTTTGAAAACATCATTCCTCCGATAAGATCAGGATCTTTTTTAAGATCGAGCCTTGGCGAAATATCATCGTTAATGCTGAGCTGAAGCATTTTAGTCAGAAGTTCTTTTGACTCCCTGGTTATGTTGTCAAGATGGTTTGTATTGACAATGCCGGCATCTATCAGCGATTTTCCATATGCAATAATTGAATCTTCCTGCTGCCATGCTTCGATTTCCTCTTTTGACCTGTAAGATGAAGCATCTGAAGGAGAGTGTCCACTGATCCTGTAGGTAAGGGTATCAAGAAGCACCGGGCCTTTTTTCTCATTAATTATCTGCCTCTTACGTCTGAAAGCATCAATAACGGCAAGAGGATTATACCCGTCAATACGCTCGGCATACATAGATTCAGGATTAACACCGGCGCCAACTCTTGCAAGAATATCAAAACCCATTGTTTCACCGCAGGTCTGTCCACCCATGCCGTAAAGATTATTCATAAAGTTGAATATCAGCTGCAGTCCTCCTCTGTATTCTCCGTCCCAGAGTGTCTTGTACTGATCCATTGCAGCGAAACAAATTCCTTCCCAAACGGGTCCGCAACCCATCGATGCGTCTCCTATGTTGCATACCACAATGCCTGGCTTTCGGTTGATCTTCTTATATAGAGCTGCTCCGACAGAAATATCACCTGAGCCTCCTACAATTGCATTATTTGGATAGATGCCAAAAGGAGTAAAAAATGCATGCATTGATCCTCCAAGACCTTTGTTAAAACCGTTTTCGCGAGCGAATATTTCAGATAATGCACCGTAGATCAAGAAATTAATTGCAAGATCTTTAATATTACCATGGAAACCCTTTTCTACAATTTTCAGGGCTGAGCCTCCAAAGTAATTTTTCATAATGGTATAAAGAGTATCTTCATCAAGCTGGTGAATGCATGATAAGCCCTTTGCCAGGATCTCTCCATGGCTGCGGTGCGATCCGAATATATAATCATCAACTCCGAGGGTATATGCCATTCCCACTGC
>DCFT01000046.1:54012-81851 GCA_002319885.1 Bacteroidales bacterium UBA1797 | reverse complement strand
ATATTTTGTAATAAAACATTGGTTTGAGGTGTTGTCCAGGTCGGGGTCCAGCTTGCAGGTGTTTCCCATGCTCCCGTATAGTTATTCCTGCTTGAATATGATTGAGAAAATATTGCAGTGTCAAAGGCAAATAAGATTAACAACAATATAATTATCCGTTTATTTGGTAAAATCATTTTAGACGGTATGTTGCCAGTTAGGGTAATAGCTGGAAAGATAGAGATTTTCATTATTTATTCAAATGTTTTAACTGGTGAGACGACATATTATTTATTTGAGTACTCATTCCTGTTTGACTTGCCAGGAAAAAGAAATAAAAATCTTATCCGATATTGTGGAAGAGAGTTAAACCCTGAGATACAAAAACAGGTACAATCATGCAGGGTAACCTCTTTTCGATAAATCAATTATAATTATTCATAATTCAATTTTGGTATTTGCTGGTTACTACAAGGAGCCGATGAAGGATAAATCATTATTAAGCTCGAAATATTCTTATATTTAAAGCTCCAATACCCTTAAATTAACTTATGAGAGTAACTGTATACATACATCTTTTCAATAATCAATTATTTAAAAAAGTTCTCAAAGGGCAACTATATATACTATTACTCTTTTTGTTTTTGCCCAGACTGTATTCCCAGGAATTAGTAATCAAAGGGAATGTTTATAATAAAATTACTCATCAGATTATAACAGCTGTTTCTATTTATGATAGAACTACCTTAAGAGGAACTACCACAGATAATTCCGGAAATTTTAAAATCTCACTTCCCCGGGGGGAGCATAAAATTGTATTTTCATACACAGGGTTTGAACATAATGATACGATAATTTTTCTTTATGAAAATATTGAATTGTCGGTGCCACTTACTCCATTAACCGTTTCTGTAAATGAAGTCACAATATCAGCAGATAGGCTGAGAGATCACGTCTCGTCATTGCTTATGGGATCATTTACCCTGACTAATAAAGAAATGAAAATGTTACCTTCTCTCTTAGGTGAGACAGATCCGATAAAGCTTCTCCAACTTACGCCAGGAGTTCAGTCAGGATCAGAAGGAAATATAGGATTCTATGTAAGGGGAGGGGGTACCGATCAGAACCTGATATTATATGATAACACTCTGTTATACAACCCAGGGCATCTTCTGGGCTTTTTTTCGGTTTTTAATCCGGAAATTATTAAAGATATAAGTATCATAAAATCAGGAATCCCGGCGCAGTATGGTGGCAAAGCTTCGTCGGTAATTATGCTTGACAGCTTTAAAGGTAACAGAGATTCTATAGATGTTAAGGGAAGTTTAGGTATAATTTCTTCAAGGCTGTCAATAGGAGGCCCGGTTTTCAAGAAAAGAGGGACATTTGTTTTAGGCGCCAGACGTACTTATCTTGAATTGTTCGTTGAGCCTTTGATCAGAAAGATAGTTAAGAGTAAATCATTTCTTCAGAATAAAAGCAGGTATAATTTTTATGATTTTAATGCAGGAGCCTCTCTTAAAATAAGTAATTTAGATAATCTTACATTTTCAGGTTATTTTGGCAGGGATAATTTCACATTGGGAAGGACTGGAATTGATCAGCAGAACTCTCTAAAGTGGGGTAACAGCCTAGCTTCATTGAATTGGGACCATAAAATAAATGGAAACGGAGAATGGAATACCAATATCTCATGGACCAGGTATAATTTTGAGCTATCCGGTTCTCAAAGCAGCTATTTTTTCGGATTATATTCATCTATAGAGGATTACACAGTAAAAAGTAATGTCTTATTTAAACAGAATGAGAAGCAGATATCAACTGGTTTTGAGTTGACAAAACATAGTTTTATTCCGAACAGGATCGATGCCAGGGCAGACAGCTATATTTTAAATTTTGAACAGTTTAGTACAATGAATGCTGTTGAAGGAGCATTATTTTGCGATGGAACTATTCCTCTTTCATCAAAACTTAGTATTTCAGCGGGACTAAGATTATCCTTTTTTGACCACAGAGGTCCATATAGAAAAATTGAAAGTAACTCATTGGGACAAGTCACAGATACTCTAGATTATCCACGGGGTAAATCATTAGCCTTTTTTGCTTATCCTGAGCCCAGGATCGTACTAAAGTATCAATTTAATCCTTACAATTCAATAAAAGCTTCCTTTATGAGAATAGCCCAGTATGTACATCTGGCTACATCAGCTTCTGCTTCATTGCCAACAGATATCTGGATCCCAAGTACCTCCGGGCTAAAACCACTAATTGGTGACCAGGTAAGTCTGGGCTATTTTAAAAACTTTTTAAACAGGAATTTTGACTTTTCTGCTGAACTCTACTATAAGAAGATGAATAACCAACTGGAGTTTCTTCAGGGCGTTATTTATAATTCAATTGAAGGAAATATGGATGAAAATATAGCTGTTGGTTATGGTCAATCTTATGGAGTTGAATTATATCTGCAAATTAAATCAGGGAAATCGACCGGTTGGATAAGTTATACTTTGTCGCGTGCAGAACAAAAATTTAATGAAATAAATGAAGGTTATATTTATCCTGCCAAGTATGATAGAAGGCATGATGTTGCAATAACATATGTAAGGAAATTTAATCAAAAATGGAGTGCTTCTGCAGTATTCATTTATACTTCCGGAAATGCTTACACGCTACCAATAGGCAGATATATAATTCAGGGCTCAGTTGTTAATCAGTATGGCAGTGTTAATAGCTTCAGAATGCCTGCCTATAACCGATTGGATGTTTCATTAAACAGAACAATAATTACAAAGAAGAACCGGACCTCAGAATTAATATTTTCAGTTTATAATATCTATAACAGGGCTAACCCGTATTTTATATATTTTCAGGCTTCAGGAGACCTTGACAAATACTCTCTTGAAGTAAAACCAGTTGTGGTTAGTCTTTTCCCTATCATACCATCAGTTAGCTGGAGTTTTAAATTTTAGTATTTATGAAAGAATTTCTATACTGTTTTTCCATATTAACAATATTTTGTGTAGGTACAACAAGTTGTTATAATGATCTTAACCTCAATCTGCCTGAACCTGATGATAAAATTGTTATTGATGGTTGGATTGATTATGGGCAGTTCGCAAAAGTCCTGCTCACCAGTAATTCGGCTTACTTTTCCACAATTGATTCTGCATCAATCAGAGCCCTGGTATTAACCAGAGCAAAAGTGATATTAACTGATGGTGAAAAGAGTGAGATTTTAATATTAAGAAAAAATGAAAATTATTTCCCTCCATTCATTTTTGAAGGGAATGAGATTATAGGAGACACAGGGAAAACTTATACACTAACTGCAGAGTATGGAGGGAAATCTGCCTGGGCCTGTACAACGATTCCTCCTGCTGTAAAACTCGATACGGTTTATTTTAAACTTGAATCAGAGAGTGATAGTCTTGGGACAATATATGTGGAGTTTAGAGATCCTCCGGGTGTGAAAAATTATTATCGGATTCTGACAATGAGAATAGGTAAAGACCTCAGGTATTATTCCACTATGATTATGGCAATGGATGATGCTCTTTTCAGTGGACAGAAGTTCGGATTTTCCCTGAGCAGGGGACCTGACTCCTTTCTTTCTTCTGCAGGTAATGAATATTTCAAGTTAGGAGATTCGGTCAGCATAAAGTTTTGCACTATTGATAAAACCCAATATGATTTTTGGAAATCATTTCAGAATGAAGTATTGAATGTCAGTAACCCTTTCGCTTCGTCCCTTTCAACAATAAATTCACCTGTACAGGGAGATGGACTTGGAATTTGGGGAGGTTATGGGGTAAGTTATTACACTCTGAAAATAAAATAAAAAAACTGTTTCGAATTCATGAAATAGCCTAAAAGACACAACAACCATCTTTAGGTTAACCTGATTCGAAACAGCTCTTTTGTGGAGATATTACTTCAATTATTTTTTATAATCAACCGTTTCTATGCCCAAATCGTATTCTGAATTTATATCATTGATTAAACCATTTAATTCGGATACGAAGTTGCCAAAACCCGAATTTGTATAAGTCTCCAGATCGATTGGTGATCCATCATTAAATATTAGCCTGAAATTGATGTAGGTATCAACATTTCCATAGTTAATTTCCTTAACGACATAGGCTTCTGTTTTTGCTAATATCTCATTACTGCTGATCTTCACAATCCGGAGGTTTAAAAACTTGTTTATCTGAGCAGCATACTGGTTATCAGCCTCTTCACTTGTAATAGCATCATTATCGCGGTCCTTTTGAATTAGTCGTATCTGGTCTGTAAGTCCCTTAATATCAACATCTCCTCTTAATGCTATAGTTGAGAGTTGAAATTCAACAGTTGAAGAATTAATAATTTCCTCAAATTCGGTTTCGTCCCATTCATCAGTATAAGTGCTATAGACAGGATCCCATTCCTGTGTATCAGAATTCCATATATAATCGGAAACATAAGTATTTGTCTCAGTATGAGTAGTTGTATTGGCATTATAATTGGCTTCTGTAAATAATCCTTTACCTGTTACAGACAGATTCATAACTACTGCATCATTTTCCAGAAACTTATAAGATACAGATACTATTTTTGTATCATTTGTAACATCAGCCTCAAACTTATAGTTTTCAATTGTAAGATCTGATGCAACTGCTTTTGGAATACCATCTGAACTGTAATTAGCACTGAAAACATAGGTTATCAGGGTCTTGGAGCCAATTTTCAGGTCAGCATTGAGTGCGACAGGTAGATCTCCCGTATAATCTTCATCCAGAGGATTGCTGACGGTTATTCCGGCATAACCAGAAATAGTCAGAGTTGCATCATTAGTTGATGCGACATCAGAGGACGGAAACTTCATAATGATATTTGTTCCGCCCAGAACAATTGTCCAATCATTATTTACAGGATCCCAGGTATAAGTCCCTACATTATTGTCCCAGAATTCCTTAATACTTTGGGGATCCTGGGTAAGCTCCTTTGGGGAGATCAATGATTTAAACAGATCATTCATTCTGGTATCTCCATTTGCTGTTGAGGCAAAAATACCGAGTGTTGAAAAAAGTTTCGATCCCTTAGTTAATACACTATTGTTGCTTGAAGATATTATGTCGCCCAGGTTGACAATAACATCGACAGTTTGAATTGTTCTCATTCTTTTCAAAACTGCCACCAGATCGATTCCTGCATCTTCAACGGTTGCTTTATTCGCTTCAACACTTAACGTACTGAATTTTTCAGTGGAATCAGTTTTGCTGTTCGCTTTACTGCACGATGTTATAATCCCGATTATTGCCAGAAAGGGGAAGATTAAAAAAATGGTCTTTTTCATACTTCAAGATTTTAGGTAAAATTTAGATCATTGCAAACTTATCTATAACAATATTTTAGGCATAGGTATGATTTTATCAAAGATAAAAAACATATTAAGAAACCAGAAGTTTTTGTTTAATAAAAGATACGGATAGTCAGAATAATTTCAAAATCATCTTTTTTGGAATCTTTTTTGAGG
Organism: Bacteroidales bacterium UBA1797; assembly: GCA_002319885.1. Lineage (GTDB taxonomy): Bacteria > Bacteroidota > Bacteroidia > Bacteroidales > VadinHA17 > LD21. The sequence continues at coordinate 76,357 of DCFT01000046.1, read as the reverse complement.
AAAGTTTGTACATTTAATGAATTAAAATTTCTTCATTCCAAACCAAATCTCCGATGAAAGTTACCTGCAGAACATTCAGCTATTCATTTTTGCTCTTCTTCTTTTTATTCAGCGGATGTAAAAAAGAATCTTTAACAACATCTCTTCCGAGAAGTGTACCCGAAGCAGAAGGGGTTTCTTCGCAAGGTATCCTCGATTTTCTTAATGCCGCAGCGAAGAGCCGGAATGAATTTCACAGCATTATGTTTCTGAGGCATGGAAAAGTAATAGCCGAAGGCTGGTGGAACCCATACAAACCAGAATTAAAACATACATTATATTCCACGAGTAAAAGCTTTACAGCTACCGCTGTTGGTTTAGCCGTGAGCGAGAAGCGATTGTCAGTGGATGATAAAGTCATTTATTTTTTCCCCGATTTGTTGCCTGATACTTTAAGTCCGTTCCTGTCAGAACTTAAAATAAAGGATTTATTGAGTATGACAGCAGGGATGGATCCTGATCCTACATTCAGAATAGCAGTGAGCGACAGCAACTGGGTAAAGGCATTCCTCTCTGTCCCTATCATTAATAAACCAGGAACGAAATTCCTTTATAACAGCCTGGCTACATATATGCTATCTGCTATAGTTCAGAAAGTGACAGGGGAGAAAGTGATTGATTACCTCAAACCAAGGCTGTTTGACCCGCTGGCAATTGAAGGGATGGACTGGGAGGTTGATCCTAACGGGATCAATTGCGGAGGTTGGGGTCTGAGGTTGAAGACTGAAGATATGGCAAAATTCGGTCAGCTTTTTTTACAAAAAGGTAAATGGAATGGCAAACAGGTACTCCCTGCCTCATGGGTAGAAGAAGCAACCTCAGTTAAGATTTTCCAGGCACCTGATGCTCCTCAGTCCAAAAAAGATTCGAGTGACTGGATGCAAGGTTATTGTTATCAGATGTGGCGTTGCCGGCATAATGCCTTTCGTGCCGATGGAGCATTTGGCCAGTATATAATTGTTATGCCCGGTCAGGATGCCGTAATCGCCATTACTGCCGAAACCGCTGATATGCAGGATGAGATAAACTTAATATGGGAATACCTCTTGCCGGCAATTAAAGCAGATAAGCTTCATGAAAACAACGTTTTGGCTTCAGCACTGAAACAAAAATTATCATCATTGTCACTTCCAATGCCCGTAGTAAGGAATAATCCTGCAGTGGTTTCTCAGATTTCAGGTAAAACTTTTGTTCTTGAACCCAATGATAAACATCTGGGGATGTTGAGTTTCCAATTCAAGGATAATATATGCCAGGTTTCAATGTTAATTGATTCTGCCCGTTATAACTTTTCTTTTGGATCGGGAGAATGGATAAAAGGGGAAACAACTCTCCTGGGACCCAATTTATTATTGCTCGCCAAAGCCCATTTTGAAGGTCTTCCTCCTTCCATAGTAGCTGGAAGTTTCGGATGGAAGGATGAAAATACACTGGAACTGGTGCTTCGTTATATCCAGAGTCCCCATACAGAAACGATTAACTGTAAATTTGACAACAATAAAATATTGGTTGATTTCCATAACAGTGGTGGATTGAATAATAATCATCCAGAAATAAAAGGAGTTATGAAAGAATAAGATTCTTAGAATATTTTTCAGCTGTTCATTTTACTTGCGGCTACCAATAATCCACCGGTAATGTATGCTATGATCCACCATGTATAAGCTATACGGGAGTAAAGATGCAGGTGATTATTAATCTCTTTCTCAGGACCAGATTTTATGTTATATCTCCAAAGCAAAAATGTATCTGTAAGCATTCCAAGGAGTGAGGAATATCCGATTAATCCATGAATTGTCAAAAACCCCTTGCTTGAACCTATTATCATGAAGATGGTTGCCGTGATATCCAGCGAAATACCTATAGTATAAAATAATAAAATGCTGGAATTGACAAGTTTTACTCTTCGTTCCTTTGCAAATCCAATGGAGTAAAATACAAGGGCGATGGTCACTATAATTGAGCCTGTAATTGAAGCAGTTTTCATTTTTCAGAGATTTGAATATTTATTTAAGATTCTAATGAGTGGCAAATATAGTTCAACAATATCATTTCTTTTCAAATATGATATATGCGTTTTTCTAAAAATTAATCACAAGAAAATTCAATTTAACTCCTTAATATTTCAATCATTTCAAGAATCGCTTCAGTATCTACAGCATCTTTTACAGGTGACAGACCCAAAAGTGGCCGTACCTTGTTAAGATCATCACCGGTAATGAGATCCTTCCCGATTATTATAATATAAATGAGGGCTGATTTTAAGGTATTTGATTTTACCCTGAAAGAATGCTGGCTGTTACGTGCAGGGAAAATATGTACAAATCTCAGAGGGTTATTATGAAATTTTAAAGTCCATTGAGATCCATCCGATAAAACAATTATCCGGTAATTATTTTTATTCAGACCTGTCCAGCCCGTGTAAGCCTCTTTATAAAATATATTTTTCACTCTAAGGAAATCTTCAGCTTCAGAACAAATGTTTCTTATTGATAATGAACCTGTATAGATATCCATAACTGATGTCCCAAGATGTTTTAGCTCTCTGGTGAGAGCTTGAATATCATTCCGGGGTTTATCAATGTTAAAATTGATAAATTCTTTTATAAATTCCAGGTGATGTTTTAGTGGATTGAACAGAAATGGCTCAGGTATTTGATAATCAGTATTCATAGCTACATATGCAAAGATAATCTAAAGTTGAGGAAAAAAACTTTATGATCAATACCCGGGTTGGTAATGGATATGGTTACTGATAGACAAGGATAAAAAAAAGAGAGGAAATCCTCGTATTTTCCCAGGGGCTTCCTCTCATTTTAATTGTTGAGATTGGGGGATATTAAAGTTCTTTAAAAAAGAACACATCTCCTTCAGGATTAACCTGTAAAACAATTTTTTTGCTTCCCTTTGCAAGTTCTACAAAATAATTGTCTGCATCATCAAATTGGATACCATACATTATCATATCAGTATCGTTTAATTGATTGTCGGCGAAAAAAACAACCTGACCAATGGTATAATCTTTATACTCTTTTTTGATTTCCTTCTGACCACTGGCTGGCAGATCAGCAAAAGTTTTAAACTGGGTTGTTCCAACCAATTTTGATTCAGCATCATAAAAGGCTTTCTTTTTTTGTCCATTCTTATCCGTGAAAGCGAACTCGTCATAGGTATCGACTCTTTCCGACACTACATTTTTTGCACCCGGAAAGTCAGCACTAAAAGCGGCCTTGGATTCATCACTCACCAAATTGCCTTCAAGCTTTCTTAATGCTACTCTTTCTGCTCTGAGTTCTTTTTTAGTTTCTTTAACTTTTTCTTTATCTTTTTTCTGCATTTGTGCCTGTGCTGCAGACATGGCGAAAATAAACACCATCGATAAAATTACTAACTTTTTCATAATTAAAAATTTTAAATTATTAATATAAAATTTATAAAAAGTGATTATACCATAGATTTTAAATTAATTGGAATTTCGAAACTCCTTTTTAGTTTATCTGATAATTTTTCCATGTGGCATAATTTTCAAAATAATAACTAAGTGTCTTCTGATCTTTATTAATCAAATTGTTAGTGTTATCCTTTTTTATTATTTTCTATTAGACAATTAAATACCAATTTTTGTTCTGTTGAATTCATATTTAACAAAAGATTAACTAATTTGTTCTAATTGTTAAATTATTTTATAAAGTGCAGGTATAGAATGTATAACCACGGACTGATCTTGCAGGATAGTCCTTGAATTCAGTTAATAGATTGGTTTTATAACAATCGTTTTAAAAATAATTTGATCGTTTTTAAAAGCAATTTAGTGTTAACCAGATTGAACATAGTGAGAAACTGATAAGAACGGATTTCTTAACAGCTGGTTAAATCTTTGTTAAAATGCCTAAACATAAGAATCATTTTAAATTTTCATGTGTCTAATAAAAAATGCTTAAGAATATTATACAGTCGATATGGAATGATTTGAGGAAGAAACGTAACCTGTTATTAATACTCATTTATCATGAAGATTTATATAAAAAATATGGTATGCAAAGGAACCAGATACTTTGTAATCCAGGAGCTGGAGAAACTTGGTTTCAGTTATAGCACATTTGATTCAGGGGAAATTGATCTTGAAAAAGATTTAACACAGTCAGAGAAAATTATGATTTATCAGAGTCTTCAAAAATACGGACTGGAATTATCATTTGGGAAGAGCAGTTTTTTATCTAAAATCCGTAACTCATTTCAGCGTTTTTAGGCTGTGAATCAGCTTCATGAACTTAAGTGTCTGAGCTACTGAATATAAAAAGCTTCTTCTTATCTATCATAACATTAAATATTAACTTGTCAGATTATGAAAACAATTATTGTACCCCTGGATTTCTCAAATGAGTCATTAAACGGGTTGAAATTAGCATTGATGCTTGCTAAAAAATCCAGGGCAGATGTTCAAATGATTCATATCATCGGGAATGATATTGATGATGCGGAATTGCTGAAAGAAGAAAACTGGCTTGCTGAAAAAAAATTTAAGGATATACTGCAAAAATGTAAGGATGACGGAAACATCGAGTGTGCTTTGAATTATACGATTAAGGAAGGTAATATTTTTAAGGAAATAACTAAGCTTACGGACAGATTTGAAGATTCAATGATAGTTCTTTCTACACACGGAGAATCAGGATTTGAAGAATTATTCATCGGAGGGAATGCTTATAAAATAGTTTCACATTCGAAAACCCCGGTAATCACTGTCAGGAAAAGTAAAATATCGGCCGGTATAGATAAAATTGTACTGCCTTTGGATATTACCCTTCAGACACGTGAAAAGGTTCCATATACAGTAAATCTGGCAAAAATGTTTAATTCCGAAATTCACCTGATTACTGTTAAAAGCTCACATTTAAAGAGTATAGAAAAGAAACTATATAAGTATACTGAACAGGTGTGCTCTTATTTTTGGGATCATGATATTAAATATAAGGTAGAACATCTTCATGGCAGCAATCTTACGGATCTTATACTTGATTATTCAACTTCTGTAAATGCCGATCTTATTTCAATTATGACGGAACAGGAGGGGAGTGTTTCTAATCTGCTTTTAGGTACATATGCTCACCAAATGATAAATAAGGCTCTAATACCCGTTTTATCATTTCCGAATTACCATTTAGGTAATTATGCCGAAGATTTTTGACCTATATATTAGATTGGATTAATTTCATTTGCAAGAATAAATACATTATGAGAAAATTTAACTTCCGCCCTTCATTTCTGCAAACTTTATATTTGATCATCTTTATAGTCCTTTTTGCTTTTATAATCTATACTCCGACATTAATTAAAGGTCCCATAAGTTTAAGCTCAAAATTTTTTTTAGAGGAGGAAACTTTCGAAGGGGTTCTTATTTGTATTTTGTTTATTATAAGTATTATAATATTCAATTTATATAAACGTGAAGTTGGGAAACAAAAAGAACTGATAAACAAAATTAATAATGATAAGAAGAAAGTGGAGCAGAGGCTTAACAATTCAGAGCAATATATTGCTATTATGAATGTCCAGATGCAGGAGATTAAATCAATTTTTAATACTATTGACAATTATCCCGAAACAAAAGAAGGTCTGAAAAAAGCATTTAACTTTTTTGGTGAACGCGTAATTGGAATTGTAAATTGTGAATGGGTATTATTCAGAATTGTTGACTTCTATAATCATAGGACTATTTGCGAGCATTTCGGTTCCAGACAGGGGACTTCAAATAATTATCCTCATGTGAGCAATAAAATGATCATTGAAAATCAACCTGTTTTGCCTTTTACTTATGTCATTTCCAGTCCGAAAAATTTAAACATCGTCGTCTTTTGCGTAATGCCTGTTGATAAAGTCAGCAATGATCAGCAATTATTTGTTCAGGCTATAATTAATGAAATTACCAAGCTTTTTGTTATATTAAACTCCTTGTATTACAAACAGGAAAGTAAAAAGATATTTGAAGATAAGCCTTATAAAAAATAAAATCAACAGTTTTGAATTCCGTGTTCTGTGAAATGTTTCAGGGTTTTGTTTATTGTGAAATCCTGGCAGGCACGAAGTGCAATAGCTCTGTGACAAAGGACCATCTGCTATTCATACCGTAGTGCGTCAATAGGGTCGAGGCTTGCTGCTTTTCTTGCAGGGTACCAGCCAAAAAACACTCCGATAGCCGTACAAACTGCAAATGATAATATTTCAGAACTTGGCAATACAACTATTGGCCACGACATGGCAGAACCTATTATCTTTGATGCTGCAATGCCAAGCAGAATACCGATTATACCGCCTGTAAGGCTAAGAAGGATCGATTCCGTAAGGAACTGCAGTAAAATGTCAAATCCCTTACCTCCGATTGCCATACGAAGACCGATCTCCCTGGTTCTCTCAGTTACAGATACGTACATTATGTTCATGATACCGATACCTCCAACCAGAAGAGAGATTCCGGCTATCGCTCCCAATAAGATTGTAAGAATATTGCTTACGGAACTGAAAGTGGATAATAATTCAGCCTGATTCCTGATCCTGAAGTCATCCTCGGCAGATGCCTTAATTTTATGAACTCTCCGGAGAGTTTCTTCTATCTGGGTCTGTGCCAGATCAGTAGATTTGGAATCAACTGCAGACGTATATATACTCTGAATATAAGGGATTGCCAGTACTCTTTTTTGAACAGTTGTGTATGGTGCCAGAATTAGGTCATCCTGATCCTGTCCGAAAGTATTCAATCCTTTTGAATCGAGCACTCCTATAACAAGGAACGGTATTTTTTTGAATCTTATGATCTGCCCGACAGGATCTGCCCCTTCTCCAAATAAATTTGTCACAACAGTTTTACCCAGTAGACAAACTTTTGCAGCGCTTGCAATTTCCTGTGCAGTAAACATACGTCCGCTTACTACCGAGCGTTCCCTTATCTGGAGGTAACTCTCATTTTCGCCATATAATGATGTTGGCCAGTTCAATGCCCCAAATACGACCTGTCCGTTACCCCGGACTTCCGGGGTTGCAGCAAGTACTGCCGGACAGTCTGCAAGTATTGCATTTACATCCGACTCTTTCAGGCTTTGCATGGTTGAAGCTCCAAACTGTACACCGCCTCTCTCTTGTGACCCCGGGATAACCGTAACAAGGTTTAATCCCATTCCTGCTATCTGTTGCTGAATACTGAGTTTAGATCCCTGGCCTATTCCAAGCATAGCTATAACTGAAGCAACACCTATAATAATACCCAGCATTGTCAGAAAAGCTCTGAGTTTATTTCTCAGCAATGCGTTCATTGCAATTTTCAAAAGATTTTTAATGCTCATAGTTCATGTGTTTACTAATCTGCTTCAAGTGGAATACTGGCAAGCATTTCGTGTGCAATAATTCTATCATTAACAGGGTTCTCTCTAAGAATGAGACCATCCTTAAAAATAATATTCCGGGTCGCACATCTGGCTATATCCGGCTCATGCGTGACAAATACTATTGTTTTACCTTTGTTGTTGAGCTCCTGGAAGAGCGCCATAATTTCATATGAAGTACGTGTATCAAGGTTTCCTGTGGCTTCATCGGCAAGAATAACTACAGGGTCGTTAACAAGCGATCGGGCAATAGCAACCCGCTGTTGCTGACCTCCCGAAAGCTGGTTTGGTTTATGATGCATCCTGTCAGCCAGTCCTACTGACTCAAGAGCGGCTTTGGCTCTCTCCACTCTCTCTTTGGTTTTAACTGTTTTATTATATAGAAGGGGTAACTCAACATTATCCAAAGCACTCGTACGGGGCAATAGATTATAAGTCTGAAAAACAAAACCGAGTTTCCGGTTTCTGAGATTCGAAAGTTCATTTTTACTAAGTGAGGAAATTCCTATTCCATCAAGAATATATTCTCCTTCGGTTGGTTTATCAAGGCATCCAATAATATTCAGCATTGTTGATTTTCCAGATCCGCTTGCACCCATAATTGCAACAAACTCACCTTCAGTTACACTCATATTAACACCTCTGAGGGCATGTACGGTAACTTCCCCTACGTAATAATCTTTTTTCAGTGATATTATTTCAATAAGTTTCTTCATCAGAATCGTATTTTTATCTTCTAACAGGAGTAGTCTGAGGTCTGCGCTGAGGCATAAAAGGGCTTCTTGTTGCAGAAGCAGGAGTCTCTTTGGTTGCAAGGGTCATTGAGAGTATTACTTCATCGCCTTCTTTTAGTCCCTCCTTAATTTCAGTATTTATTGCGTCTGCAGCACCAGTTGTAACCCTTACGCGGTGTACAGTATCATCGCGCATGATCCATACAACAGAAGGTCTTTTAAATTGACCTGTTCCACCTGCCATTCCCTGACCCCCTGTATTTCCTACAGCCGTTCTGTTACTTTCGCCCTGTCCCGTCTGCCCACCCATTCCTCCTGGTGCACCGGTACCTCCGTTACGTTGCCTTGGTCCAAATGGACTGTTTTTCATATATTCGGCTAAGAAAGCAGCATCAGGTGTAAATCTCAGGGCTTTACCCGGAACAATAAGAACACTGTCAACCTGTTGTACAAGGACTGTTATATTTGCTGTCATACCTGGCATGAGTTTTAAGTCAGGATTAGGAGCATCTACTATTACAGTATAAGTAACAACGTTTGAGGTTACCACAGGCTGTAATCTAATCTGTTTTACAGTTCCTTTAAATGTATCGTTTGGATAGGCATCGACATTAAATTCTACAGACTGGTTATCTCTTACCTGACCAATATCTGCTTCATCAACATTTGCCTGCACCTGCATTTGGGTAAGGTCGTTACCAATTGTGAACAGGTTAGGTGTATTGAAACTTGCTGCAACGGTTTGACCCTGATCCACTGCCCTGTCAAGAATGACGCCGTCAATGGGCGAGTAAATAGTTGCATAGTCGAGATTAACTATTGCTTTGTCATATCCTGCCTGAGCCGTTTTCAGGTTTGCTCGTGCGTTGTCATAATTATATTTTACCTGATCATAATCAGCCTGAGCTACCAGTTTTTTATCCAGCAAGGCTTTATATCTTTCATAAGTTGCAGTCTGAAATGCCACCTGACTTTTTGCATCATCGAGCGATGCCTGAGCTTGCTGTACCTGGGTTTGAAGAGGTGTTTTATCCAATTCTGCCAACAGTTGACCCTTCTTGACATGTGAATTGAAATCCACATAAATTTTTTTGATAACACCTGAAACCTGGGTACCAATTAAAACGGTTGTATCAGCTTCAACAGTGCCGGTTGCAGTAATTGTATTTCTTATAGATCCTTTTTTTACAACTGCAGTTTCATAGGTATAAGCGTTTCCACTTTTATGACAAGAACTTGCCATGAAAAGTGCTACTGAAGTAATTATTAAAATAACTGTCCCGTTGATCTTTCTTCTGCTTTTCATTATTGTTTGATTTACTATTGATTACTATTTGAATGAAAGAGGTTGTCCTGAATAAAAATCAAGCACTTTATAACTGAATATAAGATTGTATTTTGACTGAAGAAATGTGCTTTCGGTTGAGATAAAAGTAGTTTTCTGTATTAAAAAATCCACTGAGCTCATTAAGCCCTGAGTGTACTTTTCTAGGGCTACATCATAAGATTCCTTAACTGCTTTATATGCCTCCGAACTAGCTTCGTACTCAATCTGATTCGAAACAACATTCTGACATGCCTGCTCAATTGCTTTTCTGAGAACATCCTTTGTATTGAATTCATTCAGCTCTGCATTATTTAAATTAAATTTTGCAATTTCAACATTTGTCTTAACCTGTCTGTTCAGATATATTGGAATTGAAGCCGAAAGACCTATAGAAGGACTTATGTTTCTTGAGAGCTGACTACCGAAAGATCCTTGTTTATAACTAGTTGAAAAACTCGTTTGATAACCTGAATATGAAGATGATACACCTGTATTCAGCGAAATATCAGGGTAATGCCCGGCCTTTGCAATATCAATACTTAGTTGCGAACTGTTTTTGAGAAGTTCAGCATTTTTCACCTCAGGTTTTATTCCAAGTGCAGTTTGATAAACTTCCACAGGATCCGGAGTCCTTTTCTGATTGACCAGACTGTCAAGATTCGGGTACTGTATCTGAAAGTCACTGGTTATAGGAAACTCCATTAACTGCATCAAAGCTATTCTGTTTATAGCCAGCTGGCTCTGAGAGGCAGCAAGGGTTTGTTTTTCTGTGGCGAGTTGTGATTTAACCTGCAGATAATCGGAATTGGCGATAGCTCCTAATTTCAACCTCTCATCTGCAAGGTTCAGTTGATCAGAAAGTGAGGAGATCTGGTTTTCATTGTTTTTGACCTGTTCTTCTGCAAAAAGTACCTGTAAGTAGGCATTTAACACATTGAGGCTCACAGTTTCTTTAACTACTTCAGTATTGTATTTATCTGCCTCAAGATTGGTTTCCGATTGTTTGATACCATTACGAATCTTCAAACCATTATAAACTGTCATTCCTGAATTGGCAGAAACATTTACTCCATTGGTTCCCTTGAAAACAGTTGATCCCGTTGTGTTATCTGTTACATTGTTCCAGTTAAAATTCTGTCTTACCGAGCCACTCAGTGAAGGATACCTGGCAGATTTTGCCAGATTCAGATCTTCATTATAAATACTATTGCTTACAAGCGCCTTTTGAACCTGAATATTCTTTTCCAGTGCATATTGTATACAATCATCGAGAGACCAGATTTTAGTCTGGGCATTTAATAATGTTCCGCTTGTTATAAAGTAAAAACAAGCAATTATAAAAACGGATAATTTAATTTTCATTTCTTCTTTTTTTGTCTTTTATTTTTCTTCGGGATGCAAATACTCTGCTCCGGCAACTTTATAATTAGTAGGTATGAGAAAAAGTTATTTTTGTAAATCTTGTCATAAAGACATAATTGATTATCGATTTATTCCCAATTGAATGGGAAGAGGTAAATAATTAACTTTAATTAACAAATATTAATATTTAAACAAGATTAAATTTAAAAGGTTTAAAGTAAGTGAAACAATAATTATTGAATTTACTGATATAGATATGCAGATAAATAAATAAAAGAATAAGTTCTGCAATATTTTTTGAATAATTTTGTTATTCATTCAATAAAAGGATTGTCAGTCACTAATTAATCATAAATCTGAAGGGTATGAAATCCAGGTTTTTAACTTTTTTTTCAGTTGTAGCGGTTGTCTTGGTTATTAGTTGTACAAAAAGCGGCAATGATACAAATTCACTGTATATTCCTACAAGTGCTGATGTTACCGCAAACGCGACATTGCCTGAATTGCAGCAGGGCCGAGCATTGTATGTAGATAATTGTGGTCAATGTCACGGACTTTATTCTCCTGACAATTATACCTCTTCCCAATGGTCGGGAATTATAAGTAGCATGGCTCCAAAAACCGGTATGTCATCATCAGAAATTCTATTGGTTAAGAAGTATGTTACAAGGGGGAAATAGTCCCTTTTAGTCTTTTGGAACAATAAGTATCAGTATATAGCTATAAATAATCTTTGTAGAGACGCCCAAATTGGGCGTCTCTACTTTTCATTTGGTATCTCCGATCTCTGTTTAGCCGCCTCTGTACTACCGGAACTGACTGTTCTTGATCCGGAAAAAATCCACCATCTGTATAAGTAAGTTCACATCTGAGTTTTTCAACTTCACTGACTTATTTTAAGTAAGGGTTGTATCCTCAAATTACACTTTTGGACATGGATTAAAGAAAGAAAGGATTGATACTATTCTATTTAATAGTTTCTAAGCTTTAGCCATTGATCTCATTATTCTTGTTTTTCTGAGTACCTTTATAACTTCCTAAAATCTTAATCGTTAAAATTAAAACATAAAAATTATGACAGTAATTGTAGTAGGAATAGTAATTATTATTATAGGATTTGTAGCCACAAAATCCGATGAACCGATGTTGCGTAAACACAAATCATTGATTAAAACTGCGGGTGTAATTGTCATCCTTATTGGTGTCTCGATTGCCTGCATTGTTCAGGTTGAACCTGGGCAGGTAGGCGTACAGAAGCTATTCGGTAAAGTCAACAATAATATACTTGAAAGCGGATTAAACATTATCAATCCGATGGTGCAGGTTGTTATGTTTGATGTTAAAACGCAAAACTATACTATGTCAGGAGTGCAGGACGAGGGATCGAAACTGGGAGATGATGCAATAAGGGTTTTATCGGCTGATGGACTTGAAGTGATCATCGATCTTACTGTCTTATATAAAGTTGTCCCCTCAGAAGCTCCACGAATTCTTAAAGAGGTAGGAACTGATTACAGGGATGTTCTTGTCCGTCCGATATGCAGGACTAAGATAAGGGACAATGCAGTTTACTATGACGCTGTTGCATTGTATTCAACCAAAAGAGATGAGTTTCAGTCAAGAATTTTTTCAACTATTGAAACAAACTTTAAAGATCGTGGTTTGACGCTGGAACAGCTTCTGGTCAGAAATATTACCTTGCCTGCATCTGTAAAAGCTTCCATTGAATCAAAAATAAACGCTGAACAGGATGCACAGAAAATGACATTCGTTCTTCAGAAAGAAACTCAGGAAGCTCAAAGAAAAAGAGTCGAAGCTCAGGGTATTGCCGATTATCAGAAAATTCTGAGTACCGGGCTTAGCGACAGGTTGTTACAGTATGAAATGATCAAGGCTATTTCTGCATCGCCAAATGCCAAACTTATCTTTATGACTAACGGTAAAAACCTTCCTATTCTGGTGGACGGCAAATAATTAAAATGTAAAGTCCGTAAGATTGAAATATTGATTCTTGCGGACTTTACTCAGACTTGATTTTAATAATTAAGAATTGATCCCACTTCAATAGCATATTATCAATTTTTTGCAGGAGACTTTATGCTGGAAATTAGTTCAGATCAACAATTAAATCATTGTCTTTAGGGGGCAGATCAGTATACAAACCATAAATTATATTTGCAAGATCTGGTGAAACGTCAGAAATTGCCTGAATCTCAGCATTTATTTCCTCAGAGAGAGTCTCATCTCCTCCGAAATGTGCCAGCATAGCCTCGGCAAAAACAGGAGAGATTTGCGATGCAACGTCTTCTGGAACGTTGTATGGTGGGCTCATTAGCATATATTTGGCCTGAATTTCAAATCCATTCAGTGAAAAGGATTTTTCATAATCCGGGAATGAAACCCCATTCAGTCCCGGGTAGTAGATGCGCTCAACATGGTCCGTTTTGATATATAACTTATTATTGACAAGGTTAATTATTCTATAAGGTGATGCATAAATAACAGGAGAACCTGTTTCGATGTCAACCAGAGAAAGGTTGCCCAGATTGCGCTGTGTTGCATCGTTGGCATGGAAATGACCTGTAAACATTACTTTTAAGCCGGCCTTTATAAACTCATCAGCCCTGTCACCCCAGTTATCAACAAGATAATCAGGAAAGATTTCAGATTCTCCCATGAAATGTTCTACAATTCCATGATGCATCATTCCAATGACAGTTTTGCCCTTTGCCCTGGCATCAGCCAGCTGTTTCTTTGCCCATTGCATTGTTGCGTCCTTAATATTACCGGCCACAACGCAATACACAGGTGAATTATTGTAGTATTCATTTGCATCAAGTGCAAGAATGCGCAGGTCTTTAAAAGGTTCCGAAACATAACTCAGTGAGCTGGGATCTTTTGCAATGGCAGTCCTGTAACCATAATCTGCATACAACGATTTAAAGTTATCAGGTGTGATAGTTGGCGTTGAGTATGTATTGTCTCCATTAAATACCTTTGAATCAGGATTGTTAATATCATGGTTCCCAGGTATTACCAGAACCTTAATATGGTTTAAGTCTAGAATCTGTAATTGTTTTATAAGGGATTTGTGGCTAATAAGTTCTCCATCTTTGGTCAGATCGCCAGAGATCAATACCAGATCAGGTTTATCAACTAATAACTTATGTATTATCTGCTGCAGAATAGCTCCACTTTCGGCCAGCAATTTTGGATCCTGCATAAGGTACATCTGAAATGCACTCCCATCTCTCTTAAGCAATGATGGTTCCATATAATGCAGATCGGAAAGCACAGCAATTTTTACTGATTTAGAACTTTTACAGAAATTGTCATTTTCATTTCTGGCATCAGGTTGCATGCGAAAATCCTGATCTTCCTTTTTACAGGCCATTACAGACAGCAGCGCAAGAACGGGAATAATGATTTTAAAGCTTTTCATAATGTTTAAGATTTTGGTTAATAATAATATTTCAGATAAATATTGATACATTTATTTCTGGCGTATAATAAAGAATAGCCCAAAAATAAATCGGCATCAGTCGATAATTCTGTTCTGACTCTGAGGCTTAAACCTTTTGCCAAACGAAAAATACATTCCTAAGCTAAAGTGGTAATATTCACCAATATGCATATCTTCATAGGTTAAATTACGGGAATATTCTGACTGGAACTGCACCTTTGTAAACTGCCATCCGGCGCGAATTGAAATTGCCGGCTCAAAAAAATAATGAATCTGAGGTGAAAGGCTATTCAATTCATTAAACAGGTCATAGTTTCCTAGAATATTATTTGATATAATATTAAATGTTAAAGCGCTAATCCGGGTCGATACAGCTATTTCAATAAATTTAGAAGTAAAGCCAAAAGATGGTTGAATATAGAATTTTAACGATGACAAATCAGAAGTACCGTTATTCAGATTATAATAGTTGCTGGTGTATTCATGATGCTGATTGCTAAAGCCTAAGCCTCCATATGTTTCAAATACACCAAACTTTCCGACCGGTTTGTAATAACCAGCCGCTCCCTCAAAGTAGTTCCCTGAACCATAATTATGGCCGGTAAGATTTCCTCCTTTTGCCGTCATAAAATCTGCCATAATGCCAATCCTGTCTGTAACTGAATAAGCAGTCTGAATCTCGATGCAGTTAGATTCGTCTCCTGATCCCAATGATCCGGAAATGCGATACTCATTCTTCTCTTTGAAGAGATGGACATTAAGAACATTGCCAACGTAATAGTAATGAGTGCAACTGCTATGAAGAAATGCAATTAATATTGTCAGGCTGCAAGAGAAATGACCAGATATATAGGGCATAAACAGGAGTGTCGATTCTTTAATTTCTTTTTTCATTTTCTAGTGAAAATCAGGCTAATTTTGTTATCAGAGATAATCCAATAATCAGGCCGATCCGCGTAACTATAACACAGACAGATATATAAGCTAATAGTGTGAATCTATATTAATTCAGAGTGTAGCATTTTGCTACAAAGCATTGATTCAGAATGCAACAAATCTTATCTTTACTTATTATTTGAATATTATCACGTAAGAAATCATTAATATAATTTTAATGAAATCGGTTGGACCATCCGGTATACTGATAGTTGATGATGATAATGATGTTTTATACACTGCCAGGCTCGTACTTAGGGACCTGTTCGGGAAGGTAGATACTCTTAACCGTTCTGATTTAATACCTCAATACCTTAGATCGAATAATTATGATGTGATTATCCTGGATATGAATTTTTCACGTGGCAGCACTTCAGGGAAAGAAGGATTGGATTGGCTCGTTAAGATTCTCAGGATAGATCCTGATATAAGTATAATTACAACCACTGCGTATGGAGAAATTAAACTGGCTGTTCAGGCGATGAAAGAGGGTGCCAGTGATTTTCTAATAAAGCCATGGAATAAAGATCAGCTTATTAGTTCGGTTCAGAGGGTGGTTGCTCTCAGAAGTGAAAGACAGCCGGAAAGAAAGGTTAAAACAGGCAATGCAGGGCCTGCTAATTCAGTGAGAACAAACTACCCTGATATGATTAGCCGTTCACCGGTAATGGCTCAAATTCTTGACATCATAAAAATAGTTGCTCCCACAGATGCAAATGTCTTGATACTTGGCGAAAATGGAACCGGCAAGGAACTTGCAGCATGGGCTCTTCATAATAATTCCCTGAGAAACCAAAATAAATTTGTTCATGTTGATCTTGGCTCCGTTTCCGAGACTCTTTTCGAATCTGAATTATTCGGGCATACACGAGGTGCTTTTACTGATGCTAAGGAAGAAAGAACCGGAAGGTTTGAAACAGCATCCAACGGAACATTATTTCTGGATGAAATCGGAAATCTCACTCTTCCCTTGCAGGCAAAGTTACTTACTGCTATTCAAAACAGGGAAATTATCAGAATTGGAAGCAATCATCCTATTCCTGTTGATATAAGACTCATTTCGGCTACAAATAAACCATTATACAAAATGGCGGATTCCTTTGAATTCAGACAGGATCTTCTTTATCGGATTAATACAGTGGAGATTGTACTTCCCCCTTTACGGGAGAGAAAGGAAGATATAGGTCCCATTGCGGAATATTACCTGAAGCTCTTCTCTGATAAGTATTGCAAGAAAAACATAATTCTGAAAGATGACACGATATTAAAACTTAAAGAGTACTCCTGGCCAGGAAACATCAGAGAACTTGCCCATGCTATCGAAAGAGCTGTAATTCTTTGTAAATACCCTTACCTGTCTCCTGATGATTTTATTCTTCGGGAAAAGCCCCCTTGTGTCCAGATTATTGAAGAGTCTCCTCTGCGCATTGAAGACTATGAAAGGAAAGCAATAAGCAGTGCTATGAGCAAGTACAATGGCAACTTGTCTAAAGCGGCTGAAGAAATTGGAATAGCCCGGAGCACTCTCTACAGGAAGATTGCACATCTCGGGATTATTATCTGATAATAATCTGAGAGGAACATAGAATAAATATTTTGTCTGAAAAACTGAAAATAGAATTTAAAGAATAAGACAATATGCAAAGCTTCTGGAATTACATATCTAACCTGGGAACAACAAAGGAAGAAAAGCAGTCAGACAGGAAACCCATTGTCCTTTGCAATCAGCTAAACTTTGTGATGCTCATCACTATGTTGTTTTTGCTGATATATACACTAATAGGACAGGAACTCACTAACAATGTACTTTCATATGGTACATTGCGTGTGCTATTTACAATTCTCCTCAGCTTCCTGAACCTTGTACTCGCCCGATATGGTTACACTAAGCTGAGCAGATTGTCGCTGATTTTTCTTCCTTCAGTCGTTTTCCTCCTCGGTCCGACGATGATAGGATATGTTCAGGAGGAAGAATTTACATATTATCCATATGTAGTGATAGGCATCTCAATAATTCCGCAACTGCTTGTACATCCGCATAAAGAAAAATTTCTTTATTGGTTTTCTCTGTCATATTATTGCCTCCTGGTACTATTTATCGACAGAATTATGGTGTATTTTGGGAAGCCCCAGCTGGTAGAATCTTACATGAACAACTACCCAATTGTTGACAGGATTAATACATTTTATCTTTATTACAAAATTGCGCAGATAGGCCTTTTCCTGTTTATTAATGCAGGTATTTATTACCTTAGGTTACTTAATTTCCGTTTTGAGACAGAGTTAAGCAAGAAAAACAGTGAGCTTAATTTGCAGAACAAAGAGTTGAAAGAACAAAAAGATGAAATAGAACGGCAGAAAGATGAATTAATTAATAAAGAGATAAATACATGGCAGAAACTTGTTAGTATTATATCGCATGAGATTGTGAATTCAGCTATTCCTATTACCAATCTTGCGGGAATGACTGCTCAAATGCTTGAAGACGATACCGGTACGGTTCAGAAACCTGAAGAAATCGGAGAAGAAGTAACTGCAGATATCCATCACAGTTTGAGAATTATAGAATCACGTACTCAGGGACTAATCAATTTTGTAAAGGCCACAAAAAGCCTCACTGAGATACCGAAACCAAATCTCAGAAAAATAATTTTGCATGACCTTTTCGAACGGATCAGTATTCTTTACAGTGCAAAGTTTAAGGAAACAAACATAAAGTTTGAAAAGACAATTCTTTCCCGGGACCTTTGTGTTAACGCCGACCTGGAACTTATAGAACAGGTAATTATAAATCTCATTCAGAACGCTCTTGAAGCAATGAAGGAAAATGAGGAACCCCAATTGACTTTAGCTGCATCAAAGAATGAATGGGATCATATCCAGATATCAATTTCTGATAATGGGACAGGAATTGGCGCTGATGTCCTCGAGCGGATTTTCCTTCCTTTTTATTCTACCAAAGCTAATTGTTCTGGCATTGGACTAAGCTTGTCACAACAGATTATGATGCTGCATCATGGCAGGCTCGAAGTGAGCTCTGTCCCTATGAAGGGCTCGACTTTTACACTGATATTTTAAGAGATGGTTTGCCTGTGGTTTGTATTAATCCTCAACAGTTACCAAATCATTGTTTTATATTAAAAATATGATATTTATTATAGTAATAAAGCCTCCGGTATTATTTTAGTATTTTTGACCCCAGATGAAACCAGGGTTGGATCCATATCAAAATTCTGAGAAATCACTTTATCATTTTAGCTTCCTGCGTGATATTAAAGTGCATGGGATTTACTATAATAGTTTTAAAAGGTTCCTTGATCTCTACTGTTTCATCAGGAAGGAACATGCTTACGATTTTTATTCTCTGATTTTATTCACACAGGGCAGTGGGAGCATTAAAATCAAAGATGATATCTTTCCTGTGAAGCCTCAGACATTGTGTATTATTGGCCCCGGCCAGTTGCATTCATTTGAAGGTCTTGAAGATGTCGAAGGGATAGTGTTTTTCTTCTGTCAGGACTTTTATGTTGAAGAATTCAGCTTTGTCCGGCTTTTAAATGTCTATTCCTATACTTCGCAAACAGGAAACAATATATGTAATCCATGTATTCGGCTGTCTGATAATGAGTTTGCTGCGATTAATTCCGAAATAAACTCAATACATTCTGAATACGAGCTATATGCACCTACAAATAATTCTGCAGTAATTATCCGTTCTCACCTGAATATTTTGCTCTTAAAGCTTACGGACTTATATGAATTAAAATCGGGAAAATCTAATAGCACCGATAGTATAATTATTCACTCATTATCACATCTTGTTGATTCTTATTTTATTAAGGAACAGCACCTTGGTTTTTATACCACTGCATTCAATATATCTGAAAGCCAGTTAAATGAGATCTGCAATAAACATTTTAATTGTGGCCTTAAAAAAATATTACAGAACAGACTCATGCAGGAAGCCAGGAAGCTGCTTCTGTCATCCGACCTTTCAGTTTCAGAGATTGCATACAAGTTGAATTTTGAGGATAATTCCTATTTTAATAAGGTTTTTAAGAGTAAAATAGGAATAACCCCCAAGAGATTTCGCGACATTCATAAAAAATTACTACCACAAAAACCCTGATTTTTACCATTTTCAAAATTCTTGCGATTTTATTTTTGCAATTTAAAATCGTAAGAGTTATGAATAAAATTGTATTGTTATCAGCGATCGTCATTAGTTCCTTAAGCGCCTGCAAAAAGGGAGACACTGCACAACCCATTTTGGCTCAGACCTTTGAAATAAATTCCACCAGTTCAACTGAATGGAAATATTTTAGTTTTGACAGCAACGACACTATTACTGTAGCAGATCCGGCCAATTCAAACGCGTGGGATATCGCTTTTCAGCGTTACAGGATTAAAACCAATGGAGGGAAATCGGGAAATGGTTCGGGAAGTGCAACAAATTCATACCAGCATGGACAAACCGGATTTGATGCATTGAAAATTGTTTCAGATACTGCAACATTCGTATCCGATGATTCAACTAAAATTGCAATACAGGAATCATATGCTTACTACATAGTTAATCCAGTATTGTATACATGGTTCTCCCTGGAGTTTGCATCAGAAGGAACACAAATCATACCATCTGATTATATATATATAATAAAAACAGCTACAGGCAAATATGCGAAAGTCTGGTTTAAAAGCTATTACAGTCCTGAGAACGTATCAGGTTATGTTACATTTCAATATAAATATCAGCCTGACGGATCAAAAAATCTGGAATAGATGGTCAGTAAATTGTCTGCTTATAAACGATCAGTCTTCCTGTTGATATATTTAGTGTTTATTCCATCAATAGTCCATTCCCAGGGAGTAAGTTTGTCGGGTTTTGTTACCGGTACTGACAGCTCTTCAGTTGCAGGCGCAACCATTATCTTAAAGGGGACTACTTTCGGCACTGTAACTGATAAGAAGGGATTTTATATAATCAACAAAATCAAGCCCGGTAATTACACGCTGAGAGTATCTTTCATAGGTTATGAAACACAGGAGAAGAGTTTCAGCATTGCCAGTGCCGAAAAACATATGGATTTTTCCATGAAAGAATCAAATATCGATCTGAATGAGGTTGTGGTGACGGGTACAAAATCGGAAAAGACACTTAAAAATGTTCCGGTTCTTACTCAGGTAATCAATGCCCGGAAAATGCTGGAGCTTGGTATTACAAACGTAACTGAAGCATTACAGAGTATGGTGCCGGGTATTAATGTCAGCCATCAGGGAACATTAGTTACTGTCACACTTCAGGGGATGGACGCAAAATATGTGCTGTTTCTTATGGATGGAGAAAGAATTGCAGGTGAGGTAGATGGTAATATAGATTATTCCATGCTCAATCTGGAAAATATCGATCATATTGAAGTTATTAAAGGAGCTTCTTCATCGCTTTATGGATCCAATGCCATAGGGGGTGTTATTAACATAATCACAAAAAAGATTAATGACCCCTTCGATGCAAAATTCTATTCACGCTATTCAAAATTTAATGAGCTTTATTCCGGAGGGACCATCGGCCTGAAAAAAGGAATTATCGGATCAAGGACCAGTATTAATTACAGTCATACAAATGGATATGACGTAACTCCCGAAACTCCGCATGACTGGACTCAAAATCCATACCATTCCTACAGTATAAGTCAAAAATTCGAAATTACTCCATCCGACAAACTCTCATTTGTTCCTTACTTTACGTGGTATCAGTTTGAAAATGGAAATGTTAGTGCCCGGCCTGTTCACAATCTTTATACCGATCTGAGTGCAGGCTTAAGGGGGAAATATTATTTTGGAAAGAATTCAATAGATTTTTCATATTATCGTGATCGTTACAGCTCTTACGATATTCTGGAACAACTGAATAACAAAAGGGATACAGCTTCCTATGATTTTATCAGGACCTTGAGGACACAGGGAAATTTTAATCTTTCAGATAAAAACACCCTAACAACAGGTTTGGAGTACAATTATGAACGTCTTTACTCAACGAGGGTGGAAGGAGGATTGAAAAGTTCAGGAGAGGGTGTCTTTTATGTTCAGGAAGATATAAGCTTTGGTGAAAAATGGGATCTGATTGCAGGAGTTCGCGCAAGTTCTCACAGTAATTATGGATTTAATGCTGCTCCTAAAATCTCTGCAATGTTTAAACAAGGATTTCTTAATTTCAGAGCGTCAGCAGGAACAGGATTCCGATCTCCGGCCCTGAAGGATTTATACTTTTATTTTGACCATTTTGGAGAATTTCTTATAATAGGCAATCCGCAATTAAAACCTGAATCATCAAAATATCTTTCAGGGTCAATAGAATTTTCAAAGCCCTGGAATAACAGCTCGGTATCTGTTTACAGAAACGTACTGTCAGATATGATTACCGAGCGCATAATAACTTTACCCGATGCTGTTGAGACTATATATCAGTACGAAAATGTTGCAAATGCCTCGGTTAATGGCATCGATTTAATATCAAAACAAAAGATATTTAAGGGGGCATGGCTGAGTGCAGGATATAGTTATGTCCATGCTATTGATAAAGAGACAGGCCTTCAATTGTATGGTACCGCAAAACACTCCGGCAATATATCAGCCGATTATAATTTCAGGGAAAAGAACTATTCATTTTCTGCGCAGGTTTACTGTCAGTTGATGGGAGAAAGGGTATATCAGCAAGCTGATGGAACTACCGGATACGACAGGCCTTTCAGTAACTGGCGGTTTACTATTTCTCAGGAATATAAATGGTTACGGATATCAACTGGTCTGGATAATATATTCGGAATTGTGATTCCTCAGAATTATGATTTCATTTCCCCCGGAAGACGCTTCTTTGTCGGGATGAATATCGATTTCGGGAAGATGAAGTAATCCCCTTCTAAATCGTGGTTGGGCTGCTGATAAAGGTGAAATCCGTTAACCACAAAGTTCGCAAAGTCCCGTCCCGATAGCTATCGGGAGTTATCGGGATAACACAAAGAGCACAAAGTTCCGATAACTATCGGAATGAAATTCAGATTTTTAACTTTGAGTTCTTTGTGCCTTTTTCAACCACCGAAGCTTTCTT
>DCFT01000046.1:0-53664 GCA_002319885.1 Bacteroidales bacterium UBA1797 | reverse complement strand
GTAGCGAAGTTGGTAGCGAAGGTGGACTTCGTGTGCTTTGTGGTTAAAAAGGACTTTATCCACAGCACCGTTTTGGGGTTAATTCAGGTGGAATGATTATTTCTTTTTTGTTTCTTCAACTTCCTCTGTACTTTCCAGCTTTGCAAACTGAAGAGGTTTTTTAAAGAAATTAGTACGATAAGCGCCATAGATCAGTCCAACTGAAAGCCAGCTAATACCTACTATTTTGGCTTTAATTCCCAGGCTTAACCAAAGATAAAGACAGATTGAAAATCCGAGAAGGGGAACAATAAAATGTGTGAATCTTTTATGTTCACTGCGTACGAAATAGCGCATGAAAGAGGATACGTTAACTCCCATAAATGCAACCAGCGCTCCAAAATTCAGTAACTGCGCACCTAAGGGATAGCTCAGAAGGAAAACGCCAACCAGGATTAACACGCCAACCAAAATTATATTATTTGACGGGATGCGTGTCTTTGGATTTATTGCGGCAAAGAACTTCCCGGGAATAGCATTGTCTCTCCCCATACCATAGAGAAGACGTCCGGCTCCAAGCTGAGCACCTGCCCCGGAACCTATTGTTGCAACAAGCAAAGCCATATTGACAGTCTGGAACAACCAGGGACCTCCTGCTCTCTTAGCGATAAAGCAAAAAGCTGTATCCTGATCGGGGAAAGTTGAAGCAGCCTGGGGCCATACAAGCTGAGCAAAGTAAACTTGCACCGATGCAAGAATACCTGTTATGACACATACCAGCACTGTAGCCAGAAGGATATTTCTCCTGGGGTTATGAACTTCTTCCGATAAGGTTGAAATACCATCAAACCCTATATAAGTAAGAACAGCGAGGGATGCTCCGGCTGATACTGATTTAAATGAAAATGTATTAGGATCATAAAAGGGTTTTGTCCATTCCGCTGCATTTGCCGGCGGATTTAAAAAAAGATATCGGATTGCAGCTCCCAGGAAAAGAATAATAACTACCCCAAGACCGGTAGCAATTATAGTGTTTGTACGTGAACTTGATTCAATGCCCCGTAAGTTCATTGCTGTGAAAAGGACTGTAAAGGCAACTGCATAAACCGGGAATGGGATCTCCGGAATTAAGTTTATTGCAGCCTTGCTGATCCAGATCACACATATAATAGGGTTCATTATATAATCGAAAATCATTCCCCAGCCAACAAAGTACCCAAGCGAAGGATGTATTTCCCTGCTCACATATGTATATGCAGACCCGGCACTCGGATAAGCATTTGCCATACGCCCGTAACTGATAGCGGTAAAAAGCATGGCCACCATTCCTATTAGAATGGTAGTGACCACATGACCTTTAGCCAGGCTCGATGCGGCTCCGAATAATGGCATTGGTGCTGTTGGCTGAATAAGGATAATACCGTAAAGTACCAGTGCAGAGAGTCCTAGAACTCTTTTTAAACCCGGACCGGAAGCAGATGAAGCAGGGACGTCACTCATGAGGCTAACTTTATAAAAAAATTAATTACCATAAACCTAATAATTATAAACTTAATTCAAACAGACGATCGAAAAAAAATATAAATAAATTATTTGAAAATGTTTTGCAGTAATGCTATCAATATATTTAATTAACTTTATTACTTAAAAAATGATTTATTTTCATAACTATAAGAATCTTGAAATGAGAACCCGTATTATCCTAACATTCATTCTATTGGCTATCTTTACACTTAACAGTCTGGCACAAGATCCTGCTGAGGGAAAACTTGTTCTTAAAGATAACTGGTCAATTCAGTCTTCAAAAGAAATCAAATCAGATGCCAAAACTATCTCGTCTGTTGGTTTCAGTACTGATAAATGGTATCCAACATCTGTCCCTACAACAGTTCTGGCAGCGTTAGTTGCAAACAAAGTTTACCCCGATCCATATTATGGGACAAATTTTAATAACCTTCCCGGATTAATACCTTATCCTAAAAGAGAAATGCCGGAAGGCAGTCCGTTTAAGGTTGCCTGGTGGTACCGGACAGAATTCAAAATACCTGCTGACTTTAAAAATATGCATACATGGCTGCAATTCCACAGTATCAATTATAAAGCAAATGTGTGGCTAAACGGCAAATTAATAGCTGATACAACCACTATTGAAGGAGCCTATCGTCTCTTTAACCTTGATATTTCGAATGCAGCACTGCCAGGAGAAACTAACTGCCTGGCTCTTGAGATATTTCCGCCGGAGAAGCTTTCCCTTACTATCACCTGGGTTGACTGGAACCCTACAACACCCGATAGAGGAATGGGTATCTGGTATGATGTTACCTTACATGCTACAGGCAATGTGGCAATTGAAAACCCTCATGTGGTTACAAAACTGAACCTTCCCTCTACCGATCAGGCAAAACTCACGATAACAGCGGAAGTAAGGAATGTTGAACCAAAGAAGGTTACCGGTATACTTAAGGGGACAATAGAAAATATTTCTGTATCACAGGAGGTAACACTGGACCCAGGCGAAACAAAATTGGTGAGCTTTGTACCTGAATCGTTTCCACAGCTTGTGGTTGCAAATCCACGTCTGTGGTGGCCTCATACCGTAGGACCACAGAATCTTTATGACCTGAATCTTAGTTTTGAGACATCCGGTAATATAACCGATACAAAAAAGATTCGGTTTGGTATCAGGGAAATCACAACCTGGATGAATGATTTTGATAAACAACATACTAAAGTTTTCCAGATAAATGGAAAAAACATTGTTATACGAGGAGGTGGCTATGTTCAGGACCTTATGCTCAGACCATCAAATGAAAGGATTGATGCCGATCTGTTGTATGCTAAACATATGAACCTTAATGCACTGAGGATGGAGGCCCCACGCGGGTCGGATTATCTGTTTGAAAGATGTGATGAAGAGGGAATCCTGCTGATGGTCGGCTGGTGCTGCTGCAGTACATGGGAAGGATGGAAAAACTGGACACCTCATACGGGAGATATAGCTGAGGCAAGTTGGAAAGATCAGATAGTTCATCTTCGTAATCATCCTTCTGTATTTAACTGGCTATACGGTAGTGATAATTTTCCACCTGCTGAAGTAGAAAGGCGATACTTAAAGGTCCTGGATGAGTATGACAACACCAGACCTTATGAATCATCTGCTACCCAGGCCCCTAGCACCATTGCAGGAATTACAGGTGTTCATATGGGCCCATATCCAAACGTTTATGCATATGAGACACCAAACTTCTGGTATTCAAAACTTGAATTTAATACCGAGGCAGGGCCGACAGGTGAACAAATACCTCCTATCGAAACGATGAGAATGATGATGCCTGAAAAAGATCTCTGGCCAATGAGCGAATCGTGGGATCTGCGTCTTCATAAAGCATTTTATCCGATTGCCAGAGCTGCCTTTGAATCGAGGTATGGTAAACCAACCGGAGTTGAAGAATATTGTATGAAATCGCAGATGTTTCAAAACGAGGCTGTTAAGGCAATGTTCGAAGCTTTTGCGGGTAATAAATACCGTTCAAGCGGGATAATTTACTGGATGTATAACTCCGCCTGGCCCAAGATGTACTGGCAACTCTACGACTATTTCTTTATGCCAAACGGAGCATTCTATGGCGCAAAGACAGCCTGCGAACCACTTCATATACAATACTGCTATGATGATAATTCGATAAAAATTGTTAATAGCTTCTATCACGATTTTAACGGACTTATAGCTACTGTGGATGTATATGATTTTAACATGAAGCATGTTTTGTCGCAAAAGATGGATGCCAAAGTAGCTGCTGACGGTAGCGAGAAAATATATACTCTCAATGTGCCAAAAAGTATATCCAGTGTTTATTTCCTTAAACTTCAATTGCATGATGCAGCAGGAAAACTGGTTTCTTCCAATTTTTACTGGCTTAGCTCTAAAGGTGACGAGAAAGCAGATTTTACAGATCTAAGCAGACTTCCTGCAACAAGCATAAATGTTACTGCTTCTTCGGTACAACAGGAAGGAAATAAATGTAAACTAACAGTTACAATTGAAAACACGGGGAAAGGCCTTGCCTTTGCTGTTAATCCTAAGATTCTGAAATTAAATTCCAAAGAACCTGTACTTCCGGTTTTCTGGGGAGACAACTATATCTCTCTTCTTCCAAAGGAAAAAAAGGTGCTACAGGTTGAATATGAGCTGAAAGACCTCGATGGTGAAAAACCGCTTTTAAAAGTTGACGGCTGGAATGTGAAGGCAGTTGAGAAGGAGATTAAATAATAACAACTGTAAATCCGGGAAGTGTTTAGGTAAAGACGGGTCTGAGCCATTAACCTCAAAGATCGCAAAGTAGATGTGCTACCCCGAGCTAGTCGAAGGGAGTGGTATGGCAATTTTTGCATACGCGCGTATATCACAATAGAAGATTATGGCAAAGCACGGAGATGGAGTGAACAATGGATCCCTCTTAAAGGATGGTTTCTTCAAGTAACTGTAATGTCCTCTGATAAAAATGCTGATAAATAGAATAAAAAGATAAGAAATTCTCAAGAATCAAATAATGAATAGTTTAATAAAGAAATCTCTTGCACTTGTGACTTTGATAGGGGCCTTGGGTATCTATTGCACAGTAGTTTCAGCACAGCTCCCAAAATTTAAAGCTCTGGTTCTGGCTGAGCGGGGTGGGCAGCATGAAGAATTTGTTGTTGCCGCCCTTGATTGGCTGAATTCATTTGCTGTTGAAAACAATTTTGAAATAACAGTCATAAACAATGCCCATGAGATGAATGAGACTCTTTTATCAAAATACAATGTGTTCCTTCAGTTGAATTATGCCCCTTACAACTGGGGAGATACTGCGATGAAAGCATTTGAGAAATACATTGAGAAAGGGCAGGGAGGATGGGTCGGATTTCACCATGCTACTTTGCTGGGAGAATTCGATGGGTTCCCAATGTGGAACTGGTTTTCCGATTTTATGGGAGGGATCAGGTTCAAAGACTATATTTCAGCCAGGGCCTCGGCAATTGTCAATATTGAGGATAAAAATCATCCGGTAATGAAAGGAGTATCAGCAAGTTTTGTAATACCTGATGATGAGTGGTATACTTATAACATCGATCCCAGGCCAAATGTCCATGTTCTTGCTTCTGTAGATGAGTCTTCTTATAAACCCGCATCAGATATCAAAATGGGTGACCATCCGGTTATCTGGACAAATGAAAAGATGAAAGCAAGGAATATTTATTTCCTTATGGGCCACAGTCCGTCACTGCTTAACTCTGTTGAATTTAAAACAATGGTTGGCAATGCAATTATGTGGGCCGCCGGGGAATAAATTTCCCCCTTAGTGTTCCCCAAGGGATTTACTTTGTGACCCTTTGTGGTTAATTGTTTTAGCTTTTACCACAAAGGTAATCAAAGGTTTACACTAGGGTTCACAAAGGACTTTTTTAATCATCTATATAGAGGATAAACAGAAACAAGATTATTAATAGCACATTATTTTACTCCATCAATAAATCTGTTATTTGCAATTAATTTTCTCATTTCAAGTATATTGATAGGACCCTGAAGGCGATATATAACATTACCTCCCTGTTCTACAAGCATTGTATACGGCAGTGCTCCTGACCACTGAGGGTCAATAGCTTCAACCAAATCTGAGTTGTTATCGCTGTTGAAAATATAATTCTTGTTAGATGCCTCATTCTTTTGAAGAAACTTCAAAACATTGTCTTTTCTTGCTAATTTATCCGCATTTATTGAGATGAATTCAAATTCCCGGCTTCTGTATATCCTGTCAATCATAATAAAATCGGGAAATTCCTGAACACAGGGCCCACACCATGAGGCCCATACATTAATAAGCCTTAATTTACCTGATTTGTTGTTGATGAGTTCCCTTATCCCTGCCGTATCAATGTTTTCGATAGTTACCGGAAGTGCTGCCCATTCTTTATAAAGTTTGTTTTTTCCTTCTGTTTTCCAGGCCCATTTTGTTGAACATCCAAATACTTTTGTTAAGGGTTTTTCGATTATTCTTCCTTCTAGAATATCGTCAATGGCATTTCGCAAAAGTTCGCCTTTCCCTTTTTCCATCGATTCATCAATACTACCTGCATATTGAAGTTTACGGTCATTATCGAAAACAAAAGCATGAGGAGTGGCTACCGGGCCATATAAAAGAGCTGTTTTCTGGTCATCACCATCGTAAAGGTATGGAAACCTGAATCCCTTGTCTTTGGCTCTTATTTTCATTTCCTCAAAGGAATCACCCAGGTCAGACCAGCCTTGTTCCCATAAGTTGAGCGACTTTGAACTATTGGATGAGATGACAACCAAAGCCACACCCTTTGAAGTATAATTGTTATAGATGTCTATAAGTCTGTCCTGGTAAGCCTGTGCGGTAGGACAGTGATTGCAGCTGAAAACTACCACCAATACTTTTGATTTAGCAAAATCCGACAGGGTGTATGTTTTGTCATCGACACCCTTAAGTCTGAAGTCTGGTGCCTGTGATCCTATCACCAGAGTTTTGGGTTCAGGATGGGTTTCCTGGGCAAATGCATTAAATCCAGTCATTAAGATCATTAACAAAGCCAGCAAGAAGTCTGAATTTTTCATTAGATGAGGTTTTTTATCTGTCAGAGGAATCAAATATCTCAATTTTAAGTGAAGGTTAACCATATTTAATGTCAAAATATTTTCTGATATAGTCTTAATTCTGCAGGGACACCCTGAAGGACCTTGCATATGTCCGTTTCCTCCCGTACCAGGTATTTAATTATAAAATGATGCCTAAACCATAGGTAACAGAAAAAAAGAATATGGTAAGAGAGAGGTTTCTTAATTCATCATCAAGCCTGGCAGAATATTTTGAAGAACGAACCCTTTTGATGTTCATAATAAAGAAGGGGACAGTCAATAGATAAATCAGTTGAAAAGCACTATGGAAGTCGAGAAGAGTTGATACAATTCCCAGAATAACAGCAATCAGGATTAGCCACATATGGTAATTTTTTGCTTTTTCCAGACCAATTCGCACTACAATGGTTTTCTTACCTGCCATCCGGTCCGATTCTAAATCCCGAATATTATTGATGTTTAATACTCCCATACTAAAAAGCCCAAAGGAAGTGGCAGGTAACAGTACAAGCCAGTCCCATTGCCGCGTTTGCAAAACATAAATACCACAAACTCCTACAATTCCAAAAAAGATGAAAACAGCGATATCTCCCAATCCAATATAACCAAAAGGATTCTTGCCAATCGTATAGGTAATAGCAGCAATAATGCATAGGATCCCAATACCAAAAAAGACCATAAGAGCAATTCTTCCCAGGGCACTTACAGCAAATAGAATCAGCAGTATTCCTGTACCCAAAGTTAGTAAAGTAAGAATTATAAGCATCCATCGCATTTGTCCCGGTCTTATTTTACCACTTTGCAAGACTCTCTCATATTTACTTGTCCGTTCTTTATCGGCTCCATTTACATAATCGCCGTAATCGTTTGCATAGTTTGATAAAACCTGCAAAAGTACTGCTGTTGCCAGTCCTAATAATAAGATATCAATGTTAAAATTACCCTGATTGTACGCAAGAAAACTTCCCAGTAAAATATTTGAAACAGCCAATGGCAAGGTACGAAGTCTGGCTGCTGTAATCCAAGGTTTTAATCGCATCGTAAAATAAAGTTTTCTTTAACTGACTGAATGGTAAAAATAAGGAAAGTTTTATGAGTAGGAGAATAAGGTGTATATCGTTCTGCACGACTAGTACTACTTACTACCGGTTTAAGGTATCAGGGTTTCAGACATTTTATTTTGTTTTCTGTATTACATTTCTTAGCTCTTTAAAAGTCGAAAAAGGCACATTGACAATAAAGGGGTTTGCCAGCCACGCCGGTATCAATCCACCAGGCTCTACATGCATCTGATAAGTTAATACAGTCTTGTCTTTATCAAATGAGGTTAAAAGCCAGTAACCATTTGCTTTGGCTAATCTGACTATTCCCTGATTGGGTTGAATATACCCAGGTATTCCCGTTACTATTACTTTAACTTGTTCACTGTTTAAATCTATATATTGAAAGTGATATACCATATCGCGGTTTTTAAAAGGAAAGGGTAAGGATGTTTCGATATAATAGTACTGGTCATTATCTTCAGTTTTAAGTAATTTTATTCCCTTGCAATTAACAACCCAATTGTTAATGATTTCGCTGTTTTTTAAAACTCTAACAATATCTTCAATAGTGCAACTTACCTGCATCTCAGCCTTAAATGCTTTATAATCGGAACCTGATTCTGTTTTAGTATATACTTTAATTCCGGCTTCTGTTTTTACAAGTTTCCAATTTTCCTGGGCGGATGCATTAATCGGTAATAGTAATACTAGTATGATAATTCGGAATAATAGTTGTTGCATTTTATCAATATTATATCCACTAAAGTTAACCAATCCCATGGTATACTGATCGATTATAACATAATGATTATTGATGGCACCGATTACAAATCAGCGCCAGCAAAGGAGAGAGAGGGGGATTACTTTCAGTGATCCCTTGAGGGGCACCTTACACCCACAAATTATTCCCTTATTCGTTTCACTCATATGGTCTTTTTATTTTCATCTTACCTCACTCAGGCAAGCCTGGTTCGGTAATATGAAAATAAAAATCCCCCAGCTTCGCTGAGGGAATAATTTGTGGTTGCGGAGAGAGGGGGATTCGAACCCCCGGTACCCTTTTGAGGTACACACGCTTTCCAGGCGTGCCAATTAAACCACTCTTGCATCTCTCCCTTCGTCCTCCGTAGCTTTAGCGAAGGAGGATATCATATGTACAATGTTATTTAAAAGAGCGGCGCAAAATACAAAAATATTTTTACAAAACGACGTGTTACGATATTTCTCCAGCCAGCGATAAATTTAAAGATTCTACAACTTTCTCCCTTGAGGCATATCTCCCGAGCAGATGCATTAATTTGGTAACGGAGGCTTCAGATGTGATGTCTTTCCCGCTTACAACACCTGCAGCAAGCATCATACGGCTGGTTTCGTACAGTCCCATCTCAACACTGCCTCCATGACACTGGGTAACATTAAATATTATTCCTCCTCTTTCAATATATTGTTTCAGGTCATCTAAGAACCACTGATAAGTAGGTGCATTACCCGAACCATAAGTCTCAATTATTAATCCTCTTAATCCTTCTGTTTTGATAATCGCATTTACAAGCTTTCTGTTAATACCGGGGAATAATTTAAGAATGGCAACATTCGTATCAAATCCTTTATGCACAATAAGCTTTTGATTTTTAGAATGGTAATTGATCAGATTATTAAAATATTTAAGATGTAATCCTACTTCAGCAAGAGGGTGATAGTTTGGAGAATAGAATGCATCAAAATGTTCAGCGCTCATTTTGGTTGTTCTGTTGCCACGAGTCAACTTATTGTCGAAGAAGATGCAGACCTCCGGTACTGCTGGTGAACCATTTTCCACTGCAGCAGCTATTTCTATAGCTGTAATCAGATTTTCCCTTCCGTCGGTGCGTAAGAGTCCGATAGGTAGCTGGGAGCCGGTCAGAATCACAGGTTTTCCAAGGTTCTCCAGCATAAAGCTCAGGGCAGATGCTGTATATGCCATGGTATCAGTGCCATGAAGAATAACAAATCCATCAAAATCGTCATAGCTTTCTTCTATTATCTCAGCCATCTTAACCCATACTCCGGGATCTATGTTTGAGGAATCTTTTACCGGATCGAAAGATATAGAATGAAGATCATATCCAAATTTCCTTAGCTCAGGTACATGATCTGAGATATGACGGAAGTCAATTGGGATAAGGGATCCCGAGAGTGGATCATGAACCATTCCTATTGTTCCGCCAGTGTATATGATAAGTATGGAGATTTCCTTTTTATTTTTCATTTTGTCTTTTACAAATTGAATAGAACAGTTGAATTCTGATAGGTAACAGACGCAACCTCTTCTTCGCTTTTCTCAAAAATATCGGCAAGTTTCCTGTTTATGATGGGAATGTATGCATTCTCATTCCGTTTTCCCCTGTAGGGTACTGGAGAAAGGTATGGTGAATCTGTCTCCAGAACGAGGTTTTCGAGGCCAGCCTCCTTCACAACTCTGTCAAGACCTGAATTTTTAAATGTTACAATACCGCCAATACCTAGTTTAAAGCCCATATTTATGGCTTTTTCAGCATCATTAAATGTGCCGGTAAAAGCATGAAAAACACCTTTCAGCGACTTTCCTTTAAATTCATCCAGAACTGAAAAGACTTCGGTAAATGCTTCTCTCGAGTGGATGACCACTGGTAATTCAATTTCTAAAGCAAACATAATCTGTCTTCTGAACGAAATTAACTGTTCTTTCAGATATGTTTTGTCCCAGTAGAGATCAATACCTATTTCACCTATTGCTATAATTTTGGTTTTTTGAGCAACTCTTTCCACATTCCTGAGCTGTGACAAATAATCTTCTTTTACCGATGTGGGATGAAGCCCTGACATGGGTAAACAGATACCCTCGTATCTGTTTACCAAAGAAAGCATCTGGTCAACGGAATCTGCATCAATATTCGGCAACAGCATTTTTGTTATCCCGTTGCTGACAGCTCTGTTTACCACTTCATCCCTGTCAATATCGAATTCAGGAAGATATAAATGTGTATGAGTATCAATAAAATGCATTAAACAACTCCCTGAGCGATCATGGCATTTGCCACTTTTACAAATCCTCCTATATTGGCACCGTCAACGTAGTTGATAAACCCGTTTTCTTTTTTGCCGTACTTCACACAAGTTTTATGAATGTTTTTCATGATGGTGTGAAGTTTCTCATCAACCTCTTCACGCGACCAGGGTAACCTCATTGAATTTTGTGTCATCTCAAGTCCGGATGTAGCAACACCTCCAGCATTAGCCGCTTTACCAGGGCCATAAAGGATCTGAGCATTGAGGAATACATTCACTGCTTCAATTGTGGAAGGCATGTTGGATCCTTCTGATACACAGATACATCCGTTCTTAACTAATAATTTAGCCTCTTCCTCATTTATTTCATTCTGTGTTGCACAAGGCATGGCAATGTCACATTTAATAATCCAGGGTCTTTTCCCTTCAAAATATTCAACACCATATTTATCAGCATACTCTTTTATCCTGCCTCTTTTGACATTTTTAAGTTCCATAATGAAATTAAGCTTGTCACTGTCAATGCCTTTTGGATCGTAAATAAAGCCGTTTGAATCGGAAGCAGTAACTACTTTTCCTCCTAGTTCGGTAACCTTCTCAGCGGCAAACTGGGCTACATTGCCTGATCCTGATATACATACTGTTTTTCCTTTCAAACTCTCACCACGGGTGGCAAGCATCTCCTCTGCAAAATAAGTAGCACCGTAACCTGTTGCTTCAGGGCGGATAAGAGACCCTCCCCATTCAATACCTTTACCTGTCAGAACTCCGGTAAATTCATTTTTCAGCCTTTTGTACTGCCCAAACAGAAACCCTATTTCTCTTCCTCCCACACCTATATCACCAGCCGGAACATCTGTATCAGCACCTATGTGTCGGAAAAGTTCCGACATGAAACTTTGACAAAATCTCATGACTTCATTGTCCGACTTACCCTTTGGATCAAAATCTGAACCACCTTTCCCTCCACCCATTGGCAGTGTTGTGAGACTATTTTTGAAAACCTGTTCAAAAGCAAGAAATTTGAGGATACCCAGGTTTACTGTCGGATGAAGTCTCAGACCTCCTTTGTATGGTCCTATGGCGCTGTTCATCTCAATTCTGAAACCACGGTTAATCTGAACTTCTCCCTTATCATCCAACCATGGAACTCTGAATATTATCGTCCTTTCCGGCTCTGCAATTCTTTCAAGAATTTTTGCATGTTTATACTTGGGATTTTCCTCAATAAAAGGTATCAGAGATTCTGCAACCTCCTGAACTGCCTGATGGAACTCGTTCTCACCAGGATTTTTGGCTTTGATCATGGCCATGAACTGTTGTACTCTTGGATCCATAATAAAATTTTTTAATTAAAGGTTAATTGGAGGCATAAAAATATAAAAACTAAGACACATATTATTCCATTTTAACAGAATATTAACCTATCCTTACTTTAATTTAGGGATTAGTCAGGGCAATGTTTCCGTCCTGGTTGGACTGCTTTACCTATATTCCAAAAAAAAAGGACAAAGTAGCCCTTGTCCTTTTTTTAATACAATATTTGTTACTTAATAACTTTTGGAATCTCTGTTTTTATCATCTGATCAATTTTGGATCCAAAATCTTTAACCTGCGCTTCATAATTCGCCAGTGCTTTTATTTGAAGGTTTGTAGGTGCTCCCGGGTAACCTCCTACTGCACTATAGATTTCAGCTATATTTTCTCTTAAACGTACCTGTCCTGTTATCCCTCCTTCACCGGATTGAGTGGCAGAGATCTGTTCGTGCATTTTGTCACAATTGTCTATAAGTGCCTGAACTTTCTTCAGTGCAGACCCTTTTAACCCCGAGGATTTGGCTTTTAATGCATCATGGGTTTCAAGAATCCGCTGATCAATGCCTGCCAGTTCTTCGAGCATATTATAAGCTTTCATCAGTGTTTCCCGCTGAAGCTTACGTTCCTCAGCAGAATGCTTCAATTCAGGATTTTCATTCAGAACAAGATTTGTGGTATAGGTATCAGCTCCTTTAATCAGCTTCAGAGTATAGGTGCCAGCAAAATAATCAGGACCAAATGCAGCTTCGCCCAGTATATTTGGAGATTTTGGTACCTTGGGAGGGTCCATTGAAGTAGCTACACTGACCATATTAATCCCCTTACGGTTTCCGGCAGGAAGTTTTTTCAGGAACTTACCATCCGCATCATACACATCGATATACATTTCACCGAATACATGTCGTTTTTTAAGATAATAGCAAATTGTGGCTGCATTAGATGGATTGGGTCCGGTAAATTCAGCATCACCCTGGAAATCCTGTATGCCTGCACCCGATGGAAAATAATACGGGCGTACGGGGAGAAATGCAAAATCCTTATCAAGGACTGACTGCGTGATACTCTGCAAAGGAGTGAGGTCGTCTATTATAATTATTCCCCGACCGTGAGTTGCAAGAACAAGATCGTTTTCTCTTCTCTGGAAAGTCATATCGTAAATTCCTGTTTCAGGAACCTTGTTCTTGAATTTTACCCATGTTTTACCGTGATCAATACTAATGTAAAGACCCATTTCAGTGCCGAGGTATATCAGGTCGGGATTTACCGGATCCTGTTTTATCGCATGGCAATAACTTACAATATCTTTAGTTGCCAGAGGGATCCATGTTTTTCCAAGATCATCTGTGAAAAAAATATAGGGATTCATATCTCCATTCTGATGAGCATCAACTGTAATCCAGGCAGCATTCTTATTAAAGTTGTCAGCATCGATGTGAGATATAAAAGCAAGAGGTGGTAATCCCTGAATATTATTATTTAGTTTTGTCCATATCTTGCCACCATCTGTAGTAAGCTGGATGTTGCCATCATCGGTACCTGTCCAGACGATATTTTCATCAAGCGGAGATTCACATATACTAAAAATAGTTGTATTATTTTCGGCAGTACTGTTATCAATAGTCAGTCCGCCCGATTTCTCCTGGACTTGCCGCATGGGGTCATTTGTTGTCAGGTCAGGAGATATTTTTTCGAATGAATCTCCTTTATTCTTTGACCGGTATAAATATTGAGAACCGACATAAAGCCAACCTGATTTCTTGCCAAAGACTGTAGGGGTATTCCAGTTAAACCTGAGGGGACTGGTGCCTTCGTCGGGAAATGGTTTAAGATATTTACTTTCACCTGTCCTCTGATTTGTCCGGTTTATTCTGCCTCCCTGGTATTGGGAGTAAGTAATATCAGGATCAGACGGATCTCCATAAGCATAGAAACCGTCACCATACCCAATGTTTTTCCAGTCGCAATTTCTTATACCACCCGATTTTTTTGAGGGTCCCATCCATGAACCATTATCCTGCAATCCGCCATACACATTATACGGATCCTTGTTGTCAGTACTAACATGATAGAACTGGGAAACGGGAAGACTCTGAACAAATCTCCATGTGTTTCCCTTATCAGCCGAGATATAAACACCCCCGTCAGTTCCAAGGTAAATCAGCCGGTTATCTATTGGACTTATCCAGAGGGCATGATTATCACTGTGATAATTTCCTCCTGTCACCGACGGGCTTTGAAAGAGCTTCCCTCCGTCTGAACTTACCCAAAGTGAAGTGCCGGGTTTGTAGATACGTTCAGGATCTTTTGGATCGGTAACGATTAAACTGAAATAGAAAGGTCTGTCTCCCATCGGGGTCTGATCACTCATTTTCTCCCAGGAAGCTCCCTGGTCAAGTGAACGGTAAAGCGCTGATTTTTTTGATTCTACCAATGCATAGAGATAGTGTGGCTTGACCTGAGATACTGCAACAGCAATTCTTCCCAGAGTTTCTGCAGGCAAACCGTTTTGGATCTTATTCCACGTTGCTCCTCCGTCGGTTGATTTGTAAAGTCCGCTACCCGGTCCTCCTGACCTGAAAGTATAAGCCTGACGCCGGAAGTCCCACATTGATGCATATAAAATGGAAGGGTTATCAGGATCCATTGCCATATCAGCACATCCGGTTGATGGATTAATATACAATAACTTGGTCCATGTCTTTCCTCCATCGGTTGTTTTGTAAACACCTCTATCCTCACTATCTCCCCATAATGCTCCCAATACAGCCACATAAACAATATCAGGGCTGGAAGGGTTAATCAGGATTCGTCCAATGCGCTCACTTTTAGGCAAGCCCATAAGCTCCCATTTCTCTCCTCCGTTTACTGTTTTATAAATACCTGTTCCGACTGAAACACTATTCCGAACCCAAACTTCTCCTGTGCCAACCCAAACAGTATCGGGATGACTCTGTTCAATAGCAATTGAACCAATTGACTGGCTTTGATCGTCAAAAACAGATTTGAATGTTGTTCCCTGGTTAAGAGATTTCCATACACCACCGCCTGCGGCACCGACCCATACTATATTTGGGTTCTTATTTACAGCATCGATGC
This sequence comes from Bacteroidales bacterium UBA1797, assembly GCA_002319885.1. GTDB lineage: Bacteria > Bacteroidota > Bacteroidia > Bacteroidales > VadinHA17 > LD21. The sequence goes on along the minus strand of DCFT01000046.1, from coordinate 38,565 downwards.
ACGAAATACGTCCACTCATTCTAGCAGGGCCAATCTGTCTGCCATGGATGTCTCCGAAGCTTGCATCTGTGATCTGACCCTGAAGAATACCCATTCCGGCCAGATACAGTATAAATGTGCTTATAACTTTTAATTTCATCATTTTAGCTACACGTTAGTATTAATTAAGCTATTGTTATTTCTTAACCGGTTTATCAAACAGGCTGTCAGCTAACTCAGTATTGAAATACACAGTATCTACCATTATTGTCCCCGCCAGTTGTCCATTCATCTTATTTTCCATCTTCCCCGGAATAGCAATCCCGTCGATTTGCTTATAGTTACTATAATAAGTATCGGCATCGGTTTCATTTCCCATTATTTTGATTTTTGAATTTGACCGGACAATAACGTAAGAATCAGGATCGATGTAATAAGTAAAAGCATCACCATCTTTTGTGACAACTTTTATTTTATAACATGATGTTCCTTCCATATCGTCCTTCCCTTCATAAGTAGTAGTATAACCCTTTTCTTTCCAGTTCCACAGCATACCGTCCATATCAGACTGATACTTCATTGATTTAAGCTGATCTTCAGACATAGGTTGAGCGTCGGTAGCGCCTGTAAACGGATTCAGGCTCCATCCTTCTTTCCCATTATAGGTCTGAATAAATGTGAGTTCCTGGAAAGTACCTTCGACACGAACCTTGTCGGGTCTCTTGGCCATTTGGATAAAAGGAATCTCAACACCACCCTGTAACATTTTTCCAGTCATTTTTTGGGTATTGATTTTAATCATTTTATCTTGCCCTATAGCTGCATAATGATCTTTAAGAATGTCATCCAATGATTGAGCATGCACCAGATTTCCTGAAACCAGCAGTAATACTGATAAGATTTTTGAGATGTTTTTCATGTGAGTCAGAGTTTATTGTTTTTAATGAATCTAAGTTATTGGTTTTTTATTAATTAAACAAGTTTGAATGAACTCAGCTAATCCGGTACAAGTTACCCGGTGCGCATTTTAATAATCCCTTAAACTCCATTTGTAACAGCAGCGATGATAATTTATGTACCTGCATGTCAAGCGTCCTGCATATTGTATCAATAGTCAGTTCCCCTTGTTTTGAGATTAATTCAAAAATCAACCTTTCAGTTTCATTCAGGTCGGAAAAAAGTGTTCTTTGTACAACCGGTTTTGATTTCTCAGGTTTCCAGTTAAGAAAGTACTCAATATCATCGGAACATTCCGTAAGAAATGCTTTGTTATTCTTTATCAGACTGTTGCAGCCTGCAGACCATTGGTCATCAGGTCTACCAGCCACAGCAAAAACATCACGGTTATATGAGTTGGCAATGTCGGCTGTTATCAGCGCTCCTCCCTTAATTCCCGATTCAACAACAAGAGTGGCATCTGCAAGTCCTGCAATAATGCGGTTTCTTTTTAGGAAATTGTTCCGTTCGGGTAGCGCATCTGAGAGAAAATCAGTTACCAGGCCTCCACTGGTTATCATTTTTTTAGCAGTTGAGGCATGTATAGCCGGATAGATTGTCTTAAATCCGTGCGCCAACACTCCAACTGTCTGCAGATTATTGGCAAGTGCCGCTTTATGTGAGGTTATGTCTATTCCATATGCCAGACCGCTTACAATGATCAGATCAGGATGACCTGCTGCAAGTCCTTCAATAATTCTTTCACACAATTCACGTCCACGCAGTGTAGCATTTCGTGTACCAACAACACTCAATATCTTAGAATCATCAAGGTTGCAGTTACCCTTGAAGAAAAACACTACCGGAGAATCATCGCATTGTCTGAGTCTGAAGGGATAATCATTATCAAGATAAAAGTATGTTTTAATACTATTCCTTGTGACATATTCTGCCTCTTTCTCGGCCGTATCGAGATATGTCCGGTCAGTAATATATTTTGCTATTCCTGATCCGATGCCCGGAATTCTAATAAGATCACGATAAGGTTCATGGAATATCGCTTCAACGCTTCCGAAATGTGATACCAGTTTCCTGGCATTAATATCACCAATGCGTGGAATCAAACCCAAAGCAATTTTATGTTTAAGTTGTATCTCTGACATAGCACAAGGAGTTGAGACATACAAATATAAAAAATACAGAGATAAATTAAAAACTATGAGATATTTAAAAACGTAGAGACGCCCAATTTGGGCGTCTCTGTAAAATAAGGTGTAAAATTAATATGGTAGCATCATAAAAAGTAGAGACGCCCAATTTGGGCGTCTCTACATGTTTGTTAAATATTTAACCGGACTAACACCAGTTTTTTGGATACATGGGTTCAGATCACACCCATATCGAGCATCGAATTTGCGACTTTCAGGAATCCGGCAATATTGGCTCCTTTTACATAATCGACATAATCATCGGCCCTCTTGCCATGACTAACACACTGCCCATGAATATTACACATGATCTCGTGAAGGCGGTCGTCAACCTCCTGTCTGTTCCAACGTAGCTTCATTGAGTTTTGGGTCATCTCTAAACCTGAAGTTGCCACACCACCGGCATTGGAGGCTTTCCCCGGGGCAAAGAGCAACCCGTTTTTCTGAATTAGCTCAACAGCTTCAGGTGTGCTCGGCATATTTGCACCTTCGCAAATACAGATACATCCGTTATTTATCAGATTCTGAGCATCCTCCCGTGTTAACTCGTTTTGTGTTGCACATGGGAGGGCTATGTCGACTTTTACTTCCCACGGACGTTTACCTTCATGAAATTCCACACCTTCAAATGCAAAGGAATATGGTTTTACAACGTCTTCATTGGAAGCACGAAGTTCAAGCATATAATCTATTTTATTACCTGAAATGCCTTCCGGATCATAAACATAACCATCAGGTCCTGAGATAGTAACAACTTTGCCTCCTAGTTCTGTTGCTTTTAGTGCCGCTCCCCAGGCTACATTACCAAAACCACTGATTGCAACCCGTTTCCCCTTGAATGATTCTCCTTTGGTTGCCAGCATTTCCTTAGCAAAATAAACGCAACCGAAACCAGTAGCCTCAGGGCGTACAAGTGAGCCTCCCCAGTTACTTCCTTTACCTGTAAGTACTCCGGTATGCTCGCCTGCAAGCCTCTTATACATACCATATAAGAAGCCAATCTCACGGCCACCAACACCAATATCTCCTGCCGGAACATCTGTTTCAGGACCTATATATTTCCAGAGTTCAAGCATAAATGACTGGCAGAAACGCATGACCTCAGCATTTGATTTTCCTTTTGGATCAAAATCTGAACCTCCTTTGGCACCTCCCATAGGGAGCGTTGTGAGGGCATTTTTGAATATTTGCTCAAATCCCAGGAATTTCAGAATCGAAAGGTTAACACTCGGGTGAAAGCGGAGTCCCCCTTTATAGGGACCTATTGCATTATTGAATTGTATACGGTATCCGAGGTTGACTCTTACATTTCCCTCATCATCTACCCATGGTACCTTAAAGGTAATTGCACGATCAGGTTCAATTATCCGATCAATAATGTTAGCGGATTCAAACTGCGGGTTCTCGTTATAAACCTCTTCAATTGATTCCAGCACTTCTCTTACTGCCTGTAAATACTCAACCTCTCCCGGATGCTTCTTTTCGAGGTTGTTCATAATTTTATCTACATTCATTATTTTAATTTTTAGTTATGATTTAATCTAAAAAAAAGTGATTCAAATTTGAGATTGTTTAAATTCATTAAAAATGATAAATCTCATGTTATCAGATGATAACCTTCACGCAGGAGGAGCATATTGTGTCAGAGACAGAATGATTTTAGATTTCTCTTCATTTGACAGTGCACTGATGTATATCGGTGGATATTTTGCAACCCCTCCCTGGACTTTCTGTAATAATACAATGCTTTGGATAAGACCGAAAAACCTGGTCTCAATTTTGTAACCCGAAAATGTTGCTTTATGAATTTCAACTGAATTCTTCTTTCCTCCAACAATACCAGCTGTAAAATATCTGAAAATAATAAAATCTTCCTCATCCGAATAGCTGATAAACTGATAATTGAGAACCATAGGCATGAAGGCCAGTGCGAGCCATATTCCAATAAGGATAATTGTCCAGTAGTTATCGCTTAAACCCAGGACAGGAAATTTAATCAGCTTTATAATATATGCCAAAGCAAGATAAGCGAGTAATATAACAGTTGCTCCGAAAAGTTTTATTCTAAGACTGATTATCATCTTACTGTTATCAAAAGTCATGATGCTGAATTTTATTTAAAATTAATCTTTTATTTAATACAGGCCAATAGTTTCTCAGCGGCTCTCTGAAATGATTCTGTGAAACTCTCCCGATTCGCGTGGCAAGTTATGTGAATAAAAATAAGAACTGGCATGGTGATACACTAAACTGAGAAAATGAAATATCTATCTTTTCTCTTTGAAAAACCTCACCAGCAATTCCCTGCATTCCTTCTCCAATACTCCTGATTCTACAATTGTTTTAGGATGTAACAATGAATTCGAAATTGTTCTGTATCCTTTCTTCTCATCAGTTGCTCCAAAGACGATAGATCGCGCCTGGCTCCATCCGATTGCTCCGGCGCACATTGCGCAAGGTTCGAGAGTTATATATATGGTACAATCTTCAAGGTATTTGCCTCCAAGCCAGTTTGTAGCAGAGGTAATTGCCTGCATTTCAGCATGAGCTGTGGGATCTTTCAGAGTTTCTGTAAGATTATGAGCCCTGGCTATAATTATATCATTACAGACAACAACTGCACCTACAGGGACTTCCTGCTTATCAAATGCTGCTTTGGCTTCGGCAATGGCCGCCCTCATGAAAAATTCATTAGTATTCTGAATCACGATCCTTTAGTTTGAGCTCTAAAAGTAAAAAGAAAATAGGGATTTGACCCTATAATTTAGTTTTTGAAGCCATTAATGGTTTTGCCGGATATTGGTAAGGTAAATTTAACCTCGCTGCCATGGCCAGTTGCATTCTCTGCCCAAATTTTTCCTCCGTGTTTTTGTACAAATTCTTTGCAAAGCAACAGACCCAGGGTTGTTCCTTTTTCTTCTCCGATATTCAATGCGGTATTAATTTCTGATGCGGCAAACAGTTTTGTCAGACTATCAGGGGATAATCCTGATCCGTTATCCAAAACTGAAATTATAACATCTGTATTTGTTTGCTCAGCCGAAATGTTTATTTGAGCATTATTTGAAGTAAATTTTATTGCGTTTGAAACAAGATTCCTTAATATCGTTTTAATCATAAAAATATCTGCAAAAACAGTTATATCTTCTTTTGCATAGTGATTTATTTTGATGTTTTTCAGATCAGCATTTGTTTTAAGAATCGAAAGAGCATCCTGACTCGTCTTTATGAAATTCAGATTTTCACGGTTAAAAGTGATATTACCCTGATTAATCCTGGTCCATTGCAGCAGATTATCAATAAGATTATAAAGGTTTGTAGCTGATTTGCTCATCATCACTGCCATTTTCTGTAGCTCTTTGATCGGAAGGGTATCCATTTCCACTGCCATAACTTTTGAAAAATTATAAAAAGTATTTAGCGGTGTATACAGATAGTGTGCAATAGTGGAGTAGAATTTGTCTTTTTCATTACTTATACGCACAAGTTCTTTTTCGTACCTTTTTAATTCTGTGGTATCTCTGAAAACTGTGCAGAAGAGTTTGAAATTATCCAATATTATAGGGAAGATTGTGTTCTGAAGATTTATTATGGTTTCAGAGTTGGGTTTAATTATTTCAAAATCTAATATCTGGTTGAAGATTTCGGGTGTTTGTAATGTCAGTATCCCGTTAATTGTCTTTTCTATCATTGACCTGTCTCTTGAAACAGGAGGAGTCAACTGATAACTGAAATCAATTATGTTTTTGTTCAGGATTTCATCGGCTTTTAATCCGCAAATATTTTCAGCGCCTTTATTCCAGATAATAATTTTACCCTGCTCATCAAAAACTATAATTCCATCGTTGATCTGGCTGATTATTTCCCTGAATTTTGTTTCACTTTCCTTTAGCGCCAATTCTGATCTTTTCCGCTCGGTAATATTTCTGGCTAAACCGGTACATCCGATAATCTCGTTATTTTCATTCAGAACAGGATTAAAAAAAACCTCATAATAGGCTATGTTAGATTCTCCAAAGATCTGAATAAGTGAATGGGAATCGCCTTTAAGTGCACGGTCAAAATTCTCCTTTAATGAAATTCTGTCTTTATCGGAAGAAATTGCATCCAGAAAATTTGACCCGATATTAATATCAGCATCATAAGCAAATTTCATCTCATTGCGATGGGCTTTATTGAAGTACAAATACCGATAATTCTTGTCAATGGAAAATATTGTTGTACCTGCCTGACTTTCTATGCTGGATTTCAGGAAAACCTGTGATTTTTCAAGTGCCTGCTCAGTTTGTTTTCGTTCTGTAAGATCAATCACATTTGCTAACCAATATGTTTTATTTTTTTCCTGAATGAAAGATGAAATAACCACATTAACAGGAATTTTCCTGCCGTTTTTATGACGAAAAACCAGGTCAAAACCTTCTTTAGGTACATTATTGTCAAGAGTTTGCTGTAAAGCTTTATTTATGCTATCAAGGTCTTCTTCCGACCAATAGATATATGGAGGTTTTCGCTCTAAAAGTTCATTTTCCTCCCATCCAAACATTCTACAAAATGAATTATTGACATATACTTGTTTCCCTGTATCATCAACAACAGCAATACCACTTGGAATTGCTTTTTCAATTGCCTGTCTGAACAACATTTCTTTTTGCAGGGTTGCGGCCAAACTATGGGATGCAACATTACTCAAAGCGAGTTCCAGTTCTTTTATTCTGTCTTCAGGTTCCATGTCGTTATTTCAAATTAGTTTATATCAAAATGCAGAAAATTTCAGGAACCGGATATAGCATTTCAGTTCTTCTTCAAAGAATTACAAATGATCGAATTGTTGTAGTGATAACTTAGATTCCTGGTATATGAATTAATTATTAATTATAATACCCAGGTAAAATGCAATTTTTGACTAATATACCCTCTGGCCTGGTATCACAATATGTACTGAAGAAAACAGTTGAAAGCTACGTTAGTTCAAAGCATACGGTTTTAGTTATCATTCAGACCCGAAAATTCGTACTTCCATCCTCCATTCTTTAATAAACACAATCAGAAAACAGGTCCACAGGTTAAACATAAAATTCTTATTTTTGCTGAAACTTAATAATCAAGAGATGTACAGGACAAACACGTGTGGCGAGTTAAACATGAATAATGAAGGTCAGAATGTAGTATTATGTGGCTGGGTTCAGAAGTCGAGAGATCTGGGCGGCATGACATTTGTTGATCTGCGTGACAGGTATGGAATAACTCAGCTCGTATTTAACATGGAAACCAATAAAGAGCTTTGTGAAAAAGCCCGAAAACTCGGACGCGAATTTGTGGTGCAGGTTGAAGGTAAGGTAAGGGAAAGAAGCAACAAGAATCTGAAAATGTTTACAGGAGAAATTGAGATCGAAGTAATTAAACTGAATATTCTGAACAGGAGCGAGGTTCCTCCATTTACCATTGAAGAGGAGACTGACGGAGGGGAGGAATTAAGAATGAAATACCGTTATCTCGACCTCAGGAGAAACTCTGTTAAGAACAATATTTTACTGCGTCACAGGGTATCACAGGAAGTCCGTAAATATATGGATTCCATTGGTTTTATAGAAGTTGAAACACCAATTCTCATTAAATCAACACCTGAAGGAGCACGCGACTTTGTTGTACCTTCAAGGATGCAACCAGGTACCTTTTATGCATTACCCCAATCACCTCAGACCTTGAAGCAGTTGTTAATGGTAGCTGGTTTTGACAGATATTTTCAGATTGTAAAGTGTTTCAGAGATGAGGACCTGAGGGCTGACAGACAGCCTGAATTTTCACAGATCGACTGTGAAATGTCATTTGTTGAACGGAATGATATCCTTGAGACATTCGAAGGTCTCGCAAAATATCTTTTCAGGCAAATTAAAGGAATTGAATTCAGTGAACCGTTTCTGCGACTTTCATATAATGAAGCAATGGAATTTTATGGTTCTGATAAGCCTGACCTTCGTTTTGGCATGAGATTTATTGATTTAACAGAAATTGTAAAAGGGCATAATTTTGGTCTTTTTGACACTTCAGAATATACAGGTGCAATATGTGCCGAAAAATGCTCGGAATTTACCAGAAAACAGCTTGATGAGCTTACGGAGTTTGTTAAAAAACCACAAATAGGAGCTAAGGGACTCATTTATGTAAGATATAATACTGATGGTACATTTAAATCGTCAGTGGATAAATTTTATTCAAACGATGAGTTAAAAAAGTGGGCCGGGTTAACAAATGCCAGACCAGGTGATCTTATCTTGCTACTGGCAGGGGATAAGAAAAAAACCCTGACAGCCCTTTCAGAATTGAGACTGGAAATGGGTAATAGGTTAGGTTTAAGAAAAAGAGATGTATTCTTTCCATTATGGGTTGTGGATTTTCCTCTTCTTGAATGGGATGAGGAGGAAAAAAGGTTCTTTGCAATGCATCATCCGTTTACATCTCCTGTACCTGAAGATATCCCTTTGATGGAATCGGATCCGGGGAATGTAAGAGCAAATGCATATGATCTCGTTATAAACGGAGTTGAAATAGGAGGGGGTTCAATAAGGATTCATGATGCTTCGGTTCAGAAAATAATGTTCAAAATACTGGGTTTCAGTGAAGAAGAGGCGAATGAACAATTTGGTTTTCTCCTGAACGCATTCAAATACGGAGCTCCTCCTCATGGTGGAGTAGCATTCGGATTTGACCGATGGGTAGCCATGTTCGGAGGTCAGGATTCAATCCGCGATTTTATCGCATTCCCGAAAAATAATTCCGGACGCGATGTAATGCTTGATACCCCGGCACAGATATCCCCGAAACAATTAGATGAGCTTCAACTTAATATAAATCTGAAAAAATAGGAGCGGGGCGCTCTAATTGTTCTGCACTTTGGTCTTTATAACGATAGCCCCGCCGTAGGCCCTGCTACCATATATTGCGGCAGCGGCACCTTTCAGTACATCAATTGATTTAACCGACGTAGGAGGAATATCGGGAATATCATCCATGGTAACGCCATCAACCACTATTATTGCAGAAACGTCTCCAAATAAATCTTTAGATCCCTGAATTATTACTCTCGTACCATTCATGCGTATGCCCGGAACTTCTCTTTCAATCATCTCAGCCAATGAATGATATGATGCATATTTTTTCTTTGTTCCATCAATTGTGGTAGTCGTAGTAGTAAGATCTCTCTTTTTTACCAATCCGTAGCCAGTACTTGCTCCCTGTTCTGCAGGTTCAGCTGTTTGATCAACAGGTTGTTTGCTCGCAGTTTTTCCAAAAGTAAAATCAATCTGGGTCCTACCTTTTATGGAATCTTCAAATGTCCCGCTTCCGAAAGTAAAGATTGCTATTTTTGAGGCTGAAGGTTTTACTTTTACTTTATAATTGCCGTTTGCATCAGTCATAGAATTGGTTTTTTGATCATCAATCATGATTATTGCATTAACAATTGGTTCCTTTGAGGCATTCAGCACAGTACCTGTAATTGTAATCTTTTTATTGCTTTTTTGTGCATTGATGTTGCATATACATAATGTTGACAAAAGGATTAAAAAAACGACTCGTATTTTCATATATGTGGTATTAGTTAAAACAAATTCCTGCTGTATTAAATAATCTCCGAAAGTTACAAAATAAATTTCATGCTATATACATTTACCTATCAGTGTCGCTGAAGTACACCTTTCTATTAATACCCTTACATACTCTCCATTTTTTAAAGCATCTGCGGGAAAAACTACAACCTTATTCTGAGAAGTACGACCAGATAAATAATCTGTGGATCTTTTTGAAAATCCTTCGATAAGTACATCAAACACCATGCCAATATCATTTTTTTTCGACTTAATCGAAAGCCTGTTCTGAAGTGCTATCATTTCACCAAGTCTTTCCGATTTTACTGCTTCAGATATATCATCTTCCAGTTTTCTTGCAGCTTTTGTTCCCGGTCTTTCACTGTATTTAAACATGTACGCAAAATCAAATCCTGCCCATTCCATCAGCGAGAGAGATTCTTCATGGTCTTCTGATGTTTCAGTGCAGAACCCTGTAATCATGTCTGTAGACAATGAGCATTCAGGAATTATATTATGTATTGCTTCAACGCGTTGCATGTACCATTCCCTGGAATATTCACGGTTCATCAGTTTAAGTATGCGGCTGCTTCCGCTTTGCGCCGGAAGATGAATATGCTTACAAATATTCTTGTGCCTCGATATAGTATAGAGCAGTTCATCTGATATATCTTTTGGATGTGATGTTGAAAACCTTACGCGAAGCAAAGGATCTATTCCTGCAACTTTTTCAAGAAGTTCAGGAAATCTGACCATGCCAGATGTGTCTTCCCAATTGTAAGAATCGACGTTTTGCCCTAATAGTGTAACTTCACGATATCCCCTTTCAAATAACTCCTTTACCTCTTTTAAAACAGATTCGGGATTCCTGCTCCTTTCTGCCCCACGTACATATGGTACAACACAGTAAGCACACATATTATTACACCCCCGCATTATAGAAACAAAGGAGGAAACTCCGTTTTTATCCATTCTTACAGGTGAAATATCAGCATAAGTCTCTTCACGCGAAAGCAATACATTAACTGCTTTATGTCCCGACTCAGCCTCAGCAACAAGCAGAGGAAGTTCCCTGTAAGCATCGGGCCCGACAACTATATCCACAAGCTGATCTGTCTCAATAAGTTTCTGCTTAAGCCTCTCAGCCATACATCCTATTACTCCTATTTTGAGATCATTATTCTTCTTTTTCAGGTGGCTGATTGCATTAAGACGACCCCAAATTCTTTGTTCAGCATTATCCCGTATTGAACATGTATTAATTAGAATCAAACCGGCGTGTTTAATATTTTCTGTAGGTTCAAAACCAGCTTGTGAAAGAATTGATATAACTACCTCGCTATCAGCTACATTCATCTGACAACCGTATGTCTCGATATATACTTTTTTGCTCACCCTTAAGTCGTTTAAAATACTTTATTACTTGCAGCGTTTGTAATCTCTACGTCCCTCCGTCTCTCCGTCCCTCCGTCTCTCCGTCCCTCTGTCTCTCGGTCCCTCCGTCTCTCCGTCCCTCAGTTCCTTGCTTAAAAAGACCGACGCGGTTTTACACTGCATTTCTCTTAATCATTCCGGTACAAATCTATAAAGTATGATCGAGGATTGAAAGAATTATTTAATTTTGCATTCTGTATAATAAATAACTAAAGTATGTCAGGACATAGCAAATGGTCAACCATCAAGCGTAAAAAAGGGGCAATAGATGCTAAAAGGGGGAAGAAATTTACCAAAATTATCAAAGAGATAATAATCGCGGCAAAAGAAGGCGGAGGCGATATTGAATCCAATGCAAGATTAAGACTTGCTGTCCAGAATGCAAAAGGTGCCAATATGCCTAAAGATAATATTGACAGGGCAATAAAAAAGGCTACCGGTGCCGATGCAGAGAGTTTTATTGAAACTTCATTCGAGGGTTATGGTCCATGCGGGATAGCAGTATTCGTCGAATGCCTCACAGATAATAATAACAGAACTGTAGCATCCGTGAGATCGGCTTTTAATAAACATGGCGGTAACCTTGGGACCAACGGATCACTGACATTTCTTTTTGACAGGAAAGGAATATTTTTAATAAAAAGTGAAGGCTTGTCTATTGAAGATGTAGAACTTGAAATGATAGATGCAGGAGCTGAAGACTTTGAAGTTGATGGTGACATGTTTACCGTTACTTGCGCAAAAGAGGATTTCGGGAGTGTTAACAGGAAATTGATTGAGCTTGGAATAGAACCTGAGGAAGCAGGTCTGAAAAGAATCCCGAATGATACCAAAAAACTCGACCTTGAATCTGCCCGAAAAGTCCTCAGACTCATTGATGCTCTTGAAGATGATGATGATATTCAATTTGTATATCATAATCTTGAAATGACTGACGAACTGGCTGCTGATCTGGGATAGAATTTTTTGTTACTTTTGCGACATGATCAGAAAACTGTTTTTAATATTATTTTTTTTTGGCTTTTCTGCTATAGCCGTGAGGTCACAATCATTTGTGAGTACAGCTGAACTTTTTAAAAGGACCGACAGCAGCTTCTTCACCGGCAGACTAAACATTATACAGGATCCGGCAATAGATACCCTCATGAGCAGGTATATACTTGCAAATGAAAACCAGGAAGAAAAAGTAGGTTATTCCGGAATGGAAGGCTGGAGGATACAGATCTACAGCAGTTCCGACAGGAATGCAAGAGAAGAATCGAGTAAAGTACAGGCTGACTTTATGAGTAAATTTAAAGACATCGATTCATATCAGCTGTTTGCTGAACCCGGCTACTGGAAAATCAGAGTTGGCAATTTCAGAACAAAAACAGAAGCAACAGGGTTGTTTATGTCAATCAGTAAGGTCTTTCCCGACGCATACATCGTTCCGGATATTATAAACTTCCCGGAACTGAAAAAGAAATAATTATGAGCGATAGTATCAAACACGAATGCGGCATTGCAATGTTAAGATTGCGGAAGCCGATGGAATACTATATAGAAAAATATGGTACCTGGAGCTATGGCCTGCAGAAGATGTACCTGATGATGGAAAAACAGCATAACAGGGGCCAGGATGGTGCGGGTATTGCAGGAATTAAACTTGATGTTCCGCCCGGAAACAGATATATTTTCAGACAAAGATCCAACAAAGCAAATCCAATTAAAGAGGTTTTTGATAGCATCTACCAGGATATTGATAAAATAACCCGTTTGCACCCGGGAAGTTTTACAAATCCGGCTTTTGTTAAAGAAAATGTCCCATTTGCGTGCGATATCTATCTTGGGCACCTGCGATACGGCACTTATGGCAGTTATAATATCGATTATGTTCATCCTGTCAGCCGTGAAAACAACTGGAAATCAAAAAACCTTGTTATGGCAGGTAATTTCAACCTGACAAATGTAGGGGAAGTATTCAGCAGCCTTGTTGAGTTAGGTCAGAACCCGGTTGATTTTTCTGACACTGTAACTATACTTGAAAATGTAGGTCATCGTCTCGATGAAGAAAACGAACGGCTTTTCCGGAAATTTAAGGAAGAAGGTTTTTCAAAAAAGGAGATTTCTCCTATGATAGAGAAAAACCTTGATGTTACTTCAATTCTCAAGAAAGCCAGCCGTAACTGGGACGGAGGCTATGCTATGGCAGGAATGATCGGACATGGCGATGCATTTGTAATGAGAGATCCTGCAGGCATACGACCGGCGTATTACTATATTGATGATGAGGTAGTTGTGGTGGCATCAGAACGGCCGGTAATTCAGACAATATTTAATGTAAGAACAGATAATGTTAATGAACTACCGCCTGCCGGTGCAATAATAATTAAGGCATCCGGAGAAACAACTGTTGAAAAAATACGACAGGAAACAGAACCCAGAAAATGCTCCTTTGAAAGGATCTATTTTTCCAGAGGTACTGACAAAGCAATATACAAAGAAAGAAAAAAACTCGGAGAGCTGCTTGCCAATAGCGTGCTGAAGATTGTAGACTATGATCTTGATCATACTGTTTTCTCTTACATCCCGAATACTGCAGAAAGCGCGTTTTATGGACTGATAAAAGGAGTTGAAAATTATCTCAACCAGGTTAAAATAGATCATATCCTGAGCAGGGGAAAGTACCTTGACAGGGAGGAACTTGAAAAGATAATCAATCAGAGGCCAAGAGTTGAAAAAATTGCAGTAAAAGATGCCAAGCTGCGGACTTTCATAACAGAAGATATAAGCCGTGACGATCTGGTCGGACATATTTATGATGTCACTTATGGAGTGATAAAACGTGGTGTGGATAACCTGGTAGTTATTGATGACTCAATTGTAAGAGGTACTACTCTGAAAAAAAGTATTATCAGGATTCTCGATAAACTTGATCCGAAAAAAATAGTTGTTGTCTCTTCATCACCACAGTTGAGATACCCCGATTGTTATGGAATTGATATGGCCAAGCTGGGTGATTTCATAGCTTTCAAAGCGGCTATTGAACTGTTAAAAGATACTGGAAAAGAATCGGTAATTCAGTCTGTCTATAAAGGTGCATTGTCTGAACTGAAGAAACCTGTTGAAGAGATGAAGAACATCGTACGCGAAATTTATAAACCTTTCACTACCGAAGAGATCTCAGCAAAAATTTCATCGATGCTTAAATCTGACGAAATAAAATCAGAAGTTAAAATAGTCTTTCAATCAATTGAAGGTTTGCATGAGGCCTGTCCCGGATACCTGGGTGACTGGTATTTTACAGGAAATTATCCTACTCCCGGCGGTAATAAGGTGGTAAACCAGTCTTTTATAAACTATATGGAAGGAAGAAACATACGAGCTTATTGATTCTCGTGTGAGAACCATGTGATTTCAAAGTCCTTTTTATACGAGGCTAGGTGCCTGTTTATCTTTTCAACATAAATATCCCTGAGAGTGATCATTATGCCCGTCTCTTCAACGTCTCCGAATTTATGGTTGATGAATGTTCCGAAAGTCCTCATGGTCGGAGATAAATTCATATAAGCATTTATAAGCGGAGGGATATTTTCATTGAGATTTCTCACTTCCCTTGATAAGATTTTATAATTCTCCTTATATCTCCAGCCTTTGAAGAGCTTTTTCATTTCATCTTTATGCAGGTCAATATTTGCCGGATCAACAGGAGTAACAAGATGATCTGAATCTCCGAAATGCCTCCTCAGAAAATAGAGTATCATATTTCTTGCTTTCGGGTTGAAATGCGTATACATTGTCACTTTCCCGAATAAATATTTCAAATGATGATTGTCAATTATGATGGCGCCTAAACCATCCCAGAGATTATCGAGAGCAAACATGCTTTTCCTGCCCATCGATCGCGACTGATAGTCGGGATGAACAAATGATCTTCCGAGTTCCATCAGATGAGGATAATACTTTGTCAGGAACTTATCAGAAAAATGAAAATAATCAGACGAAGCGAGTTTGGTAATATCACAATTAGTACATCCTTTTTCGGGGAAATAAAATCTATATCCGCCAATAATCTCTTTATTTTCAGGGTCCCAAACAATTAGCTGTTTTTGCGGATCAACTTCAGCAGTGTCAAAATCATCAATATCAATCTCTTTTCCTGTTCCACCACCCGCATGTCGGAAAGTAAGTTCTCTCACTCTGCCTACTTCATGCATGAGAGCCGGGGAATTATTATTATCAAATACATAAACCTCATTGTTCCCATTGTTGGTCCTGCGCAGTAACTTATCACTAGTTAGCTCAGCAATAATCTGATCCTTCGGTAGTTGGTCAACAATTGGTTTCATTTATTATTTTAAAAAAGGGGATGATAAATAAGAAATTAATCTTCACAAAATCCAGTGCAATTTAGTCTTTTTTTTTGTTTAACTGATATCAGGAAATAAATGATTCCAGTTCATATGATTTTGATTTTACCCAGTCTGCCCACTCAAGCGATGATTTTGTTTTATCAAAAGTTTGCCATGGAATTGGTTCTCCGAACACCAGCTTTATCTCTTTGTCCCTTTGTTTAAACATCTCATCAGCCAGATACAGCATTTCAATATTCGCTTTTATGCCAAGGAACTTTCTGATATTCGCAAGATTATAGAAAAAATTGGAATTTTTACCAGAAAAATAAGCCGGAACAATATCTCGTTTGTGTTGTATTGATTTAATTATAAAGCTTTTATGCCATTTAAGATCCCTTATCATCCCTCTTTTTTTTCTTGAACATAAACCGGCTGGAAAATAGAGAATCTGCTGGTCTGATGCATATGCCTCCTCAATCAAAATGGCTGCATCCTTACTCTGTGCTCCGTGTTTATTTACAGGAAGAAAAATGCCCGACATATTCCTGATATTGGTAAGTATATCATTCACGGGGAATTTAATCCCGTGGAAATATTTCGAAAGCTCATAGATAAATACCAGACCGTCGAGTCCACCAAGAGGATGATTTGACACAAAAATGTATCTGCCTGATTTTGGGATATTTTCTGTTCCTGTTACTTTGAACTTAATCTCAAAATGGCTGAGACCGGCCGCTATCAGTTCAGCATCTCTGAGATGTCCGTATTTCGTCAGGAATTCATTCAGTTCATCCTGATGCACAATTCTCTTAAGATAATTGATTACAAATCCCGGGATGGTTCTGGATAGTGCAGGATTTTTTGAACGGAGTACTTCTTTGACATCAATTGTCAGGTTTTCTTTATTGTCCGGCATGTTTGCCATATTATCTCCCGGGTTATTTACTTGAATGAGGATTCAAATTTACCAAAGATCTTTCTAACCACAAAGCATACTGATGAAGTGTGCCCTCTGGCTGCTTTGAAGCCATATCACTAAAGGAGAAATGGCAACCACATCTCAATATCTCCCTTAAAGTTATTAACAAATATTAAAAATAGTGGGGCCAGGTGGAGCAAAGTGGAGATTTTTTCTTATTTTAGCCGTTTAATCGGAAAAAGCAGAGATGGCCACATTCATAGGTGATTATACATGCAAAGTAGATGTCAAAGGTAGGATTATCCTGCCAATGGCATTTAAAAAGCAGATGCCTGCTGATGCACAGGATCATTTTGTGGTGCGAAAGGATATTTATGAAAATTGTCTGGTGCTCTTTGCTATGGAAGACTGGAAGAAGCAGCTGGAAAAGATAAGGAGAAAGATCAACCCATACAACAGGGAACAAAATATGTTCCTCAGAAATTTTTTTAAGGGAACAGCTGAACTGTCGCTTGATAACAATAACAGACTGCTTGTCCCTAAAAAATTAATGGATCTGATCGGGGCAGACAGGGATGTCGTTCTTGCCGGACAGGATGGGAGGATTGAGATCTGGGCCGCCGATATTTATGAAAGTATTGATATGCCTCCTGACGATTTTGCCAGCCTGACTGAGAAATTGATGGGTGATACAATAATTGAGCCTGAAACATAATGGTTTACCATATTCCCGCACTGCTCCAGGAGAGTATTGACGGGCTGAATATACAGCCTCACGGGATATATGTTGACGTAACATTCGGAGGAGGAGGACATTCGATGGAAATTCTTAAACATCTGAAAACCGGTAAACTAATCGCATTTGATCAGGATGAGGATGCTGTTATAAATATTCCTTCGGATCATAAGTTTATATTTCTGAACCAGAATTTCAGGTTTCTTGTAAATAATCTTCAGTTTAACAACATCAGATCCATTGATGGACTGATTGCCGATCTGGGTGTTTCATTTCACCAGTTCGATGAACCCGGAAGAGGATTTACCTTCAGGCAGGATGCTCCCCTTGATATGAGAATGAATAAAAATGCCACTGTAACAGCTGCACACCTGCTTAACACAATGGATACCGAATCGCTGGCTGATATTTTTTACAGATATGGGGAACTTTTTAATTCAAGAAGGATAGCCCGTGAAATTGTTTCAGCCCGGGTCGCCAAACCTCTGGCAACAGTAAACGATATCATTGCTGCAGTAGGAAAACTGGCTCCTTTCAGGCAGGAGCATAAATTCTATGCAAAACTGTTTCAGGCTTTAAGGATAGCTGTTAATCATGAAATTGATTATCTGCAGGAGATGCTTGAACAGGCACTCTCTGTGCTGAATCCGGGCGGAAGACTCGTTGTCATCAGCTATCATTCTCTCGAAGACAGAGTTGTAAAGAATTTCATGAAAACAGGCAATTTTAGGGGTGAAGAGAAAAAAGACTTTTATGGAAATATTATAACTCCCTTCAGGATTATTAACAGGAAAGGTACAATTCCCGATGAAAAGGAACTCAGTATTAATAACAGGGCAAGAAGTGCCAGACTCAGAATAGCTGAAAAGATCTGACAGATGGAAGAAAATAAGGGGATAAATATCGAAACGGATAGGGAGACTGCTAAGGAAACAGGCAGAAAACCTTTTAACCCGGGTAGTTTTATAAAAGAGCTTCTCAGCGGGAGTATGGTATCTGAGAAGATCATTCTTAAAAATCTTGGGTATATATCGTTGATAACCTTTCTCACTGCCGTGTATATAGGGAACCGGTTTCATGCAGAAAAAATTACACGAGAGACAACAAGGCTTGAGCGAGAGGTTAAGGATCTGAGAGCTGAGGCATTGTCAACTTCGGCAGAACTCATGTATATAAGCAAACAATCGGAGGTTTTCAATATGGTAAGGGAAAAAGGGCTGAATCTTGAAGAACTGAAAACTCCACCATTTAAACTATTGGTTGATAAGAAGTAAGGGAAATGGCAACAAGGGATGAAATAGTATGGCGTGGCGGTCTGGTATATTTTGTTATCGGATTACTGGCAGTTGCATTGCTTGTACGTATCCTCATTCTGCAATATATTCAGCATGATAAATGGGCAGGCATGAGCGAGAGATATGTTTTTAAGACTGCCGAGATGCCTGCAAACAGGGGGGATATTCTGACCAGTGACGGACGTCTGCTTGCCAGCTCGGTTCCTTACTATACAATCTATATGGATACCCGAAGCAGCGGAATGTCAGCAGCAACCTGGTCGAATGGCATTAACGGGTTATCTGCCGGTCTGGCTCATTTTCTTGGAGTCAGGTCTGCTGCCGGTTGGAAATCAGCAATATCGGAGGCCAGAAAGAAGGGTGACCGTTATTTTCTGATCCAACGGAAAGTCAATTATGAAACACTTAAGAAACTGAAAGAACTTCCGATATTCAGAGAGGGTCAGTACAAAGGAGGTATGGTAGCTCAGGCTGAAAACCGTCGAATACTTCCAGGCAGTGATCTTGCAGCCCGTACTATTGGATATCTTAATCTGGGCAGTGAAGGTAATGAGGTTGGCGTTGAAGGTGCATTTGATAAAGATCTTGCCGGGAAAAATGGTGTCGCTGTCCGGCAACGTCTGACGGGAGGAGATTGGATAACCGTTGAAGGGCCAAACAGTGTTGATTCGAGAGACGGGAATGATGTAGTTACAACATTGGATCTTGATCTTCAGGATGTTGCAACAACTGCTCTTCTTAACCAGCTAAGGAAAAATAATGCTGATCACGGTTGTGCCGTCCTTATGGAAGTTTCAACAGGCTATATAAAAGCTATTGCTAATCTGGGTCTTCAAAGCGACGGGGATTATCACGAGACATATAATTTCGCGGTTGGAGAAAGCACTGAACCCGGATCAACCTTTAAACTGGCTTCACTAATGGCTGCAATTGAAGATGGTGTAATTGATACAAGCGATATTGTCGATACTGGTACCGGGAGTGTGAAGTATTATGACAGGACAGTTACGGATACAAAACAACATGGAAAATTAACTGTAAAACAGGTATTTGAAGAATCCTCTAACGTGGGAACCTCAAAGTTAATCTATGAACACTACAAAGACAGACCCAAAGATTTTGTTAACAGGCTGTATGCCATGAGATTGAATAAACCCCTGGGTCTTCAGATAAAAGGAGAAGGGGAACCTCTTATCCGTTATCCGGGAGATAAATTATGGTCAGGAGTGTCATTACCTATGATGTCCTATGGTTATGAAGTGCAACTGACTCCCTTGCAGGTACTTACTTTTTATAATGCTGTGGCTAATGACGGTAAGATGATGCGTCCTCTTTTTGTAAGTGCAATAATGAGAAATGGAAGGGTAATCAGAAGTTACGATCCTGAAGTAATAATTAACTCTATAGCATCACGCTCAACGATCCGTAAAGCAAAAAAAATGATGGAAGGTGTTGTTGAACACGGTACAGCAACTAATCTGAGAAATCCAAATTACAAAATTGCAGGAAAAACCGGGACTGCACAAATCGCAAGGAATAAATATGGTTACAGAACAGGAACAAGCATATCTTATTCGGCATCTTTTGTTGGATACTTTCCTGCAGAAAACCCGCTGTACTCCTGTATTGTTGTGGTTAATTCACCTTCAAACGGAGTGTATTTCGGGAATGTGGTGGCAGGATCTGTATTCAAGGAGATTTCTGACAAAGTGTATTCAACCAGGTTTTTCAGAGACTACCGGCCAGGGAAAAATGATGAAATAAAACCGTCTGCACCTGAAGCTGGAAATGGTTACAGGCAAGATATAAATGAAGTACTTAAAAATCTTGATGTAAAGTACAGGAGGACATCTGATGAAGATTGGGTTGCCACACGCGAAAACGGTGATACTATCAGTCTGGCAGGTGTGAAGATTCAGCCCGGACTGGTACCTGATGTAAGAGGAATGAGCCTGCGTGATGCGATTTATCTTCTTGAAAACAAAGGACTGAGAGTGCAATTCAGTGGCAAAGGGAAAGTGCTAAGACAATCTCCCGAACACGGAGCAAGATATAATGAAGGAACAGTTGTTTCTCTTGAGATGAACATGTGAGATGATGAATATTGAAGAAATATTGACAGGTATAGAAGTTGTTTCTGTAACAGGGACAAAAGACAGAACAATTTCTGCCATAGAATTTGATTCACGCAAAGTGATAAAGGATTCTTTGTTTATAGCCGTTAGAGGGTATAAGAGTGACGGACACGATTTTATTAAATCTGCAATTGATTCTGGTGCCATAGCAATTATTTGTGAAATTCTTCCGGAAAAACCCTTAAATGATATCTGTTGGATAAAAACAACTGATTCTGCAAAAGCTCTGGGTGTGGCAGCATCCAATTTCTTTGGGAATCCTTCATCTGCCCTTAAACTGGTTGGTGTTACAGGTACTAATGGTAAAACAACGATAGCTACTCTGTTGTACAGGATGTTTCGTATGCTTGGTTATAAATGCGGATTGTTTTCAACGGTTTGTAACTATATTAATGAGAAAGAGTTCGATGCAACACATACCACTCCCGATCCCGTTCAGCTCAACTATTTGTTGGCGGAAATGGTCAGGGAAGGCTGTGATTATGCTTTTATGGAGGTCAGTTCTCACTCTGCTCATCAGCAACGTATTGCAGGATTGAAATTTGCAGGTGGTATTTTCACCAACCTTACTCACGACCACCTCGATTATCATAAAACATTCGACAACTATCTTGCTGCCAAAAAGAGCTTTTTTGATTCATTGCCCGGGAATGCCTTCGCTCTTGTAAATGCTGACGACCGGAATGGCAGGGTAATGCTTCAGAATTGTAGTGCCAGTCATTACACATTCTCTTTAAGAGGTATGGCCGATTACCGCTGTACAATTATAGAGCAGAGTTTCGAAGGAATGGGACTGAAAATTCAGGGTAAGGAAGTCTGGACAAGGTTCATTGGCGATTTTAATGCTTCAAATCTTCTTGCAGTTTATGCTTCATCCGAACTGTTAGGTGCCGCAAAAAATGAGATTCTGACTTTTCTGAGTGATCTGCGCCCGGTCAGGGGAAGACTGGAGGTAATCAAATCTCCGGGAGGTATTTCAGGCATTGTCGATTATGCCCATAGTCCTGATGCCCTTTTAAATGTTATTGATACAATTAATAAAATACGTGAAGGAGGTGTTCAGCTTATAACCGTTGTAGGCGCCGGTGGTGACCGTGACCGGACAAAGCGCCCTGAAATGGCAGCAATATGTGCTGAGGGCAGCAACAAAGTAATTCTCACTTCCGATAATCCGAGAAGTGAGGATCCTGAAAAAATTCTTGACGAAATGGAAGCTGGAATAACAGCAGATCTGAAAAGAAAAACTTTAAGGATTGCAGACAGGCATGAAGCCATTAAAACAGCGGTAATGCTGGCCAACAAGGGAGATGTGATACTGATTGCCGGTAAGGGTCATGAGACTTACCAGGAAATAAAAGGGGTGAAGCATCACTTTGACGACAGGGAAGAATTGATAAATGCATTGTTACTTAAATAAAACTGAAGGAAGATGCTGTACTATTTATTCCATTATCTTGAATCACTTAACCTCCCCGGAGCCAGGTTATTTACTTTCATCTCATTCAGGTCGGCAGCTGCAGTTATCACTTCGCTGATTATTTCACTTCTCATTGGTAAAAGGATCATTCTTTATCTTCAGAGAAAACAGGTCGGAGAAGTTGTAAGAGACCTTGGTCTCGAGGGCCAATACAAAAAACAAGGAACTCCTTCAATGGGAGGAGTAATTATTCTTGCATCAATTATAATTCCGACGATTTTATTCGCGAAGCTTGGCAATGTTTATATCATTCTGATGCTGATAACGACAATCTGGCTCGGACTGATAGGTTTTCTCGACGACTATATTAAAATATTCAGAAAGAATAAGGAAGGACTTGCCGGAAGGTTCAAAATTGCGGGACAAATTGTTCTGGGGATCATAGTTGGGTTAACCCTGTTTTTCAGTAATGAAGTCAGAATTGCTGAAAAAATTAATGTCACCGACCTTACCCTGAGGGAAAGAAATGAGATCCTAAGCACTTCCGCAGCGATACCGGAAAAGGGATTGATAACAATGGAGAGGAAATCGACAAAAACTACCATTCCGTTTATAAAAAATCATGAGTTTGATTATGCCTGGCTTGTCTCTTTTATCAATGAAAAACACAGGAGACCATTTACATGGATTGTATTTGTGATCATAGTAATCTTCATTGTTACTTCAGTTTCAAACGGTGCAAATCTTACTGATGGCCTCGACGGACTGGCAACCGGAACTTCGGCAATAGTAGGCACAGCTTTGGCTATACTGGCTTATGTATCCAGTAACATCATTTATGCAAAGTATCTTCAGATAATGTACATACCTGGTACTGAGGAGCTTGTTGTTTATGCGAGCGCTTTTATAGGAGCCACAATAGGGTTCCTCTGGTATAATTCTTTCCCGGCACAGGTTTTTATGGGCGATACCGGAAGCCTGGCTTTGGGAGGTATTATTGCAGTTTTTGCTATTATAATACGGAAGGAACTACTTATCCCGATACTCTGTGGAATATTCCTTGTAGAGAATCTTTCTGTAGTTCTTCAGGTAAGCTGGTTTAAACGCACCAGGAGAAAATATGGAGCCGGAAGAAGAATTTTCCTGATGGCACCTCTGCATCATCATTATCAGAAGAAGGGATTTCCCGAACCGAAGATTGTCACACGGTTCTGGATAGTGGCAATAATTCTGGCAGTTATAAGTATTGTGACTCTTAAGATAAGATAAAAATGGCTAAGAAGATTGTAATACTGGGGGCAGGAGAAAGCGGTGCAGGATCAGCAGTTCTTGCACAAAAACAGGGATTCGAAGTGTTTGTCTCCGATAAGGGTCAGATAAAAGATACCTATAGGAAAATTCTTGAAGATAACTCGATCAGTTGGGAGGAAGGTAATCACAATGAATCAATTATACTCTCTGCTGATGAAATCATTAAGAGTCCTGGAATACCTGAAAATGCTCCGGTTATAATGAGGATAAAGGAAAAAGGAATACCCGTTATTTCAGAAATAGAATTTGCCGGCAGGTATTCTAAAGGCGTAAAAATCTGTATTACAGGGAGTAATGGCAAGACAACAGTAACTAATCTTATTTATCATATTTTAAAAAAAGCCGGGAAAAAAGTCGCTATGACTGGCAATGTTGGTAATAGTTTTGCCATGGCAGTTGCTGACGGCTCATATGATTATTACGTAATTGAGCTGAGCAGTTTTCAGCTTGACGGGATGTATGAATTCAAAGCTGATATTGCAATTTTATTGAATATAACACCTGACCACCTCGACAGATACGATCATAAACTACAGAACTATGTAGATTCAAAGTTCAGGGTAATACAAAACCAGAAAAAAGATGATTTCCTGATTTACTGGGCAGGAGACCCGATTATAAGCGCTGAACTATCTCATAGAAAAACTGAAATGACCCTTCTGCCTTTCTCTGACGAGGTAAAGGAAGGCATGGCGGCTTATATTGAAAACAACGAATTGATACTTGATTACCCAAATAAAATCAACCTTATGACAATTCACGAATTTGCACTTAAAGGTCGTCACAATACCTATAATTCGATGGCGGCAGCCATTGCAGGTAAAATTCTAAATATCCGCAAGGAGGTAATCAGAGAGAGCCTTGCAGATTTTCAGGGTGTTGAACATCGCCTGGAACCGGTGATAACAGTTTGTGGTGTCAATTTTATAAACGATTCCAAAGCCACTAATGTAAATTCAACCTGGTATGCTCTTGAATGTATGGAAAATGAAATTATCTGGATCGTCGGAGGAGTAGACAAAGGCAATGATTATTCAGAGCTGTATATGCTGGTAAAAAAGAAGGTTAAAGCTATAGTCTGTCTTGGAAAGGATAATAAGAAAATAATTGAAGCTTTTAAGGATAAAATTGACACAATAGTGGAAACAAGTTCTATGGAAGAAGCTGTACGATCTTCATATTATCTGGCCAAGAAAGGTGAAACGGTTCTTTTGTCACCTGCTTGTGCGAGTTTTGATCTTTTTAAGAATTATGAAGACAGGGGACGTCAGTTTAAACAGGCTGTAAGGAACCTATAATAAAGTTATCAATGCAACAGGGCTGGCTAACAAAGACATTTAAAGGAGACAGGGTTATATGGGGCCTTGTGGCTCTGTTTATGATCTATTCACTTCTGTCAGTGTACAGTTCTTCAGTAGGTGTTGCCTTCATGAAATACGGAGGAAATACAACCTACTTCCTTAAAAGTCAGTTAATAACATTGATATTCAGTCTGGGTATAATTGTAATTGTTCATTACCTTCCTTACAGGATATATTTTTCCATGGCGGGACTAATACTCCTAGGATCTGTAGGGTTATTGGTTCTGACTTTTGTCATTGGCTCGAGAGTAAATGAGGCAATGCGCTCGATTCCAATTCCGGGATTGGGCTTCAGGCTTCAGACCTCCGATATTGCCAAAGTGGCTTTGGTATTGTATCTGGCGCGATCGCTGGCCAAATACCAGAAAGAGTTAAATAATTTCATGCTGGTTACGAAGTATTTTATTGTCCCTATCGGTATTGTCTGTGGATTGATAATGCCCGAAAATCTTTCTACTGCACTTATGGTATTTGGTATGAGTATGATTATAATGTTTATTGGCAGAGTTCCTTTCAGGTTTCTTCTGTCATACATAGGAATGGGAGTAGTGGGAGTTCTTCTGTTCGCCATGGTACTGACAGTGGTTAAGAAGGATAACAGGGTACAGGTGTGGAAAAACAGGATAGAACAATTTTTTACCGGGAAAGGCAACGAAGATGGTGATTATCAGGCGAATCAGGCAAAGATTGCAATCTCAACGGGTGGGCTATTCGGAAAAGCACCGGGCAAAAGCACCCAGAGAAACATGTTGCCACAGTCAAATTCTGATTTCATTTTCGCTATAATAATAGAAGAATATGGATTGTTATTCGGTGCAATTCCACTAATTCTGGCGTATATGATTCTGTTATTCAGAGGTATAACCATAGCGAAAAAATGTGAAACCGCGTTCCCGGCCTTTCTTGTGCTGGGACTGATTGTAATGATTGTCATACAGGCAATGCTTAATATGATGGTAGCAGTAGGACTGTTTCCAGTCACCGGGCAGACACTCCCGATGGTAAGCTGGGGTAGGACCTCTGTTCTGGTTATGAGTTTTTCAATTGGTGCAATACTTAGTGTCAGCAGGGTGGTTAATGCAAGAATAAGAAAAGAAGAGCTTCCCGCTGAGGAGATTTCTGATGGAGGAGAAAAGATATATGAGCCAGCGAAGGCATAAAAGGATTATTATCAGTGGTGGTGGTACAGGGGGACATATCTTCCCAGCTATATCTATAGCCAATGCTCTCAGGAAAATTGACCCTGAGACCGAGATCCTCTTTGTTGGTGCGGAAGGTAGAATGGAGATGGAAAAGATTCCTGCCGCAGGTTACAGAATAGTAGGGTTACCTGTTGCCGGTCTTTACAGAAGCCTGTCACTTAAAAACTTCTCAGTGCTGGTAAAACTTCTGAAAAGTCTGACCAAGGCAAAGAAAGTGATAAAAGAATTTGAACCCGATGTGGTAGTTGGTGTAGGTGGATATGCCAGTGGTCCGGTTCTCAGGCAGGCAGGTAAAATGGGAATTCCTACACTCATCCAGGAACAAAACAGCTATGCAGGTGTGACAAATAAGCTTCTGGCAAAAAGAGCCTCGGTAATTTGTGTTGCATATGATGGTATGGGAAAATACTTCCCTCAGGACAAGATTATTAAAACGGGCAACCCGGTCAGGCAAAATTTCGACAACCTTAAGAATCTGGAAGAAGAGGCGCTCTCGTTTTTCAACCTGAAAAAGGAGTTTCCTGTTGTTCTGGTCCTGGGAGGATCACTGGGTGCCGGAAGCATAAATAACTGCATGTCAGAAAACATTAATAAGATGAGAGACTCTGATTGTCAATGGCTCTGGCAGACTGGGAAGTATTATTTCGAAAATGTTAAAGCCCTGGTCTCGAAGTCGTTCAGCGAAAATATTTCTGTTCACGGCTTTATTAATCGTATGGATTATGCATATGCAGCTGCAGATATAGTAATATCACGAGCTGGTGCAGGGACTATCTCTGAATTATGCCTCGTCGGCAAACCTGTGATACTTGTTCCCTCGCCGAATGTAGCGGAGGATCACCAGACAAGGAATGCTGAAGCTTTATCAGTAAGGGATGCTGCTATGTTAATACCAGATAATCAGGCATGTAAAATTTTGCTTGAAGAGGCGATAAAACTGATATCAGATAAAACACGACGTGACCTGTTTTCCGAAAATATACTTAAAATGGCCGACAAGGATGCTGATATGCGAATAGCCAAAGAGGTACTTAAGCTTACTGAAAATGATTGATTTCAAAAATATTGAAGGACTGTATTTTGTCGGCATCGGCGGTATCGGCATGAGTGCACTTGCCCTTTATTTTGCAAAGGGGGGGTATCAGATAGCAGGTTATGACAGGTCGGAAAGCAGAATAACTCTTTCTTTAATTGAAAATGGTTGTGACATCTCATATGATGATGATTTAAGTGTTCTTCCTGATCTGTTCAGAAACACATCATTAAAAAACAGGGTATTAATAGTATATACTCCTGCCATACCTGCTGAAAATAAAATTCTTTTATATTTCAGAGACAATGGTTATATGATCCATAAAAGATCTGAGATCCTTGGTGAGATATCTAAAAACACAGACACGCTTGCAGTGGCTGGTACCCACGGCAAGACCACTGTATCTACCATGATAGCTCATTTATTGAAACAGTCGCATATTGATTGTTCGGCATTTCTTGGAGGAATCTCTAAAAACTATAACTCAAACCTGCTTTTAGGCGATAGCAGGTATACGGTGATGGAAGCTGATGAGTTCGATCGTTCATTTCACCGGCTTCAACCGCTTATGGCAGTAGTAACATCACTCGATGCGGACCATCTGGATATCTATGGTGATCAGGCTACTATGATTAAAGCCTATAATGAGTTCTGCGGAAAGATCAGACGGGGCGGCAACCTTATTGTAAACCGCAGAATAGTTAAAGAGATTATTGTTCCGGAGGGTGTGAAGTGTTATACTTACGGTCTTGACAGCAATGCTGATTTTCATGCAAAAGATATAAAACGGTCAAACAATTCATATAGTTTTAATATTAAGACTCCGGCAACTACCATTGAGGATCTGCACTTTGCGTTTCCTGGTATTGTCAATATCGAAAACTTTACCGCTGCAATAGCTGTCGCACTGATGTGCGGTGTTACTGAACAGGAAATCAGAAAAGCTGTCTTTCTCTTCCAGGGCGTGAGACGCAGGTTTGATATACGGATAAATTTTCCGGATATTGCCTATGTTGATGATTATGCACATCATCCTGAAGAGATCAGGGCATGTATAACATGTATGAGAGAATATTTCGGAGATCGCAGAATAACAGGAATTTTTCAGCCTCATCTGTTTTCGCGTACACGCGATCATGCTGATGGCTTTGCCAGAATTCTTGATGAATTGGATGAAGTAATTTTGTTGCCAATTTACCCGGCTCGCGAAAAACCTATAGAAGGAGTTACCTCCCGGATGATCCTGGATAAGATGAAATCCGCTAATAAGAAACTCCTGTTAAAAGAAGACATACCCGGAAAACTGGATATAGCTAATCTGGATGTTCTGTTAACTATTGGTGCCGGTGATATTGATACATTAGTAGGGCCTGTTGAGGAAATGCTTAAAAAGGAGAGGGTAAAATGAGGAGATTCCTTAAGATATTATTTATTATCCCCTTATTATATATTGTAATAATACCGGTATACATGGCCCGGTCCACGAATTCGATGCCGTGTGGAGGGATTGTTGTAGATATAAGTGACTCAGCTGATTATCATTTTGTAACTAAAAGACAATTATTAAACCTTGCTTACGGAAACTCTTCCGGGATTGCCGGTAAACCTGTTAAAGAAGTATCTGTGTCGGCTATTGAAAACAGGATCAATGGATTGAGGGAATTAAAAAAGGCTGAAGCATATATAACCGTTGATGGGATTGTACACATTTTTGTAGTCCAGCGTAATCCGGTGATGAGAGTGATACCGGGTAGTGGCGGTGATTATTTTGTGGATGAAGAAGGAGTTGTAATGAGGAGAAGAAACCTTTATAATCCAAGGCTACATATTGTGGAGGGGAATGTTAATATAAGCCAGGCAATGCTCAACGGAGTAAGTGTTCTTGATACCATAATTAAAAACTCTATTCTAAAAGATATTTATCATCTGGTAATTTATATAAATGATGACAAGTTCTGGTCAGCTCAGATTGATCAGATATATGTTGACGGGAATAATGAGATTAACCTGATTCCGCGTGTCGGAAACCAATTGATACATCTTGGGACTGCCGAAAACTATGAAGGTAAGCTCAGGAATCTTGAAGCTTTCTATGATAAGGTGTTACCGGAAGTAGGCTGGAATAAGTATTCATTGATAAACCTGGAATATAAAGATCAGATAGTTTGTAAAAAAAGAGATAATCAGAAATAGCCATAAGTTATGAATAAAAAGGAACAGTATGTAGCAGCAATCGACATTGGCACCACAAAAATTGTGGCGATTGTCGGTAAGAAAAACGAGAATGGGAAAATTGAAATTCTTGGACTTAGCAAAGCTCTTTCAAAAGGTGTTAAGAGAGGCGTTGTCCTTAATATTGAGGAGACAGTTAATGCCATTCAGACCACAGTGGAAGATGTACAGCAAAGATCAGGAATTCTTTTCTCTGAGGTCTTTGTTGGTATAGCAGGTCAGCATATAAAAAGTATGAAAAACCGTGGCTATATAATACGTGACGCTTATGATGATGAAATAAAAAAGGAGGAGGTCTTCAGACTGATTGAAGATATGCATAAGATCCATATAGATATCGGGGAAGAGATAATTCATGTTATCCCTCAGAATTTCATTGTCGATAATGAAACAGGTGTTAAGAGCCCAATCGGGATGTGTGGCAGGAGACTGGAAGCTAATTTCCATATTGTGATCGGTCAGGTGGCAGCAGCAAAAAATATCGAAAAGTGTATCAGGAAAGCAAATCTGATAGTGAAGGATATGATACTGGAACCTCTGGCGTCTTCTGATGCGGTACTTACAGATGATGAAAAAGAGGCAGGAGTCGTACTGGTAGATATTGGAGGAGGGACAACGGATGTGGCTGTTTATTATGATAATATTATCCGTCATACTGCTGTGATTCCATTTGGCGGAAACGTAGTAACAAAAGACATTAAAGAGGGTTGTGCAATTCTGCAGCGGCATGCTGAACAACTTAAGATTCAGTATGGTTCAGCACTTGGAGATATTGCACCCGAAGATAAGGTTGTTTCTATACCCGGTATAAGCGGACGCGAACCTAAGGAGATCTCCTTCAAGAGTCTTGCTTATATAATACAATCGCGAATGGAGGAAATTATTGACGCTGTAAATTTTGAAATTCAGAATTCTGGTTATGCCGATAAACTTGCAGCAGGAGTTGTAATCACGGGTGGTGGCGCTATGCTGAAACACCTGCCTCAGCTGATGAAGTTCAAGACAGCTATGGATGTAAGAATCGGATTGCCCAATGAACATCTCGCAGGAACAGCAAAGAATGAAATAAACCAGCCAATGTATGCCACAAGTGTTGGGTTGATAATGCGGGGTTTTGAATATCTTGAAACATATAAAAAGACCTTCAACGCCGGCAATTCGGATGAGTTTGTCAAACCAAGGACAGTGATGGCAGATGAACAAAAAGGAAAAGAAGAGGAGACTGAAGAAACATATGCACAGCCTGTTCAGGGCGAGGAAAAAATTTCTTTGACTGACAAAATTAAAACGATGCTTGCAAAAATGTTTGAGGTTGAAGATCAGACTATTAGTAAATAGAATATCAATATATAAATTTGAGCGGTTCATAATCAATTAAATAACTACACTATGTCAGACGATATAATGAACTTTGATCTGCCTGTAGAGAGATCGTCGATTATTAAAGTTCTTGGAATAGGTGGCGGAGGCAATAATGCCGTCAATCATATGTTTGAAAAAGGCATCACGGATGTCAATTTTGTGATATGTAACACTGACCATCAGGCACTGATGAAGAGTGAAGTGCCTATAAAAGTCCAGATAGGCGAATCGCTTACAGAAGGACGTGGAGCTGGCAGCAAACCCGAAATTGGCAGACAGGCAGCCATAGAAAATATTGACGACGTAATGAATGCATTATCGGGTAACACGAAAATGGTTTTCATTACAACAGGGATGGGGGGAGGTACCGGAACAGGAGCTACTCCAGTAATAGCAAAAGCCTGTAAAGAAGCTGGACTGCTTACAATTGCCGTTGTCACAATCCCCTTTAAATCTGAAGGGAAAGTACGTATACGACATGCTATTGATGGTGTAACCGAACTTAAGGATTACGTTGATTCATTATTAGTTATAAATAATGAAAAGCTTAGGGAGATATATGGAAATCAGCCTGTTTCCACAGCATTTGCAAAAGCTGATGATATTCTGACTACGGCTGTAAAAGGAATTGCAGAGATCATAACGGTAACAGGATATATTAATGTGGATTTTGCCGATGTGGAAACAGTTATGAAAAACTCGGGAGTTTCTATAATGGGGATGGGAAAGGCATCAGGAGAAAACAGGGCATTAAAAGCGATTGAGGATGCTCTTGCTTCGCCGCTGCTGAATTCTAATGATATCACCGGCGCTAAAAGTATCCTGATAAATATTTCTTCCGGGAGCGGAGAACATGAGATCACAATGGATGAGCTTGGGGAAATAACTGATTATATGTATGATGCTGCCTCCGATGATGCACTTATTATCAGGGGATTATCGAAAGATGAAACCCTTTCTGATGAGATTACTGTTACTGTCATTGCAACAGGTTTTGAATCGAATAGTATTTTCCAGCCTTATAAACCTAAAAAGCCGAGTAAAGTTGAATTACTGACAAATAAAAATGCAATTCCCTCCAGGATAATTCCTGAAACAGGAAATGATGTATTCTCTGTTCATGAAAAGGGTAAAAAATCGATAATCACCGATTTCGAAGAAGAATCACAGGGAATAATTGATTTCAGTCTTGAGCATAATCATGAGATGGATGAGATAAGGAACTTACGGACCAGGGATAGCGAAGATAGCCTCGAAAAACCTGAAGCGACTCTGAGAAAAGTAAAACATATGCAAAATATACTGAAGAGAGAAGGTCTTTCAAATAAAACCATGAAGGAGAATATTGATACATTTGAAGATGTGCCTGCTTACGTAAGAAAAAATTTGTCGCTGGGAGTGCCGGAGAGTGGTAACCAAAGCAAATTGTCAAAGTTCACTCTTACATCGGATGAGAATGATGAACCAGTCTTAAGAGAAAACAATGCATATCTGAATGATAATGTAGATTAGAAAGCTTCTCAAAAAGATCTTTCTTCCTGTGCGGGATCTTTGTAAACAGTCCTGATTTTACTGAATGAAGCAATTCTTTGCTCTCTCTGTGCAAACCTTTGAGCCCTTTAAGATTAAGTTTTCCTCATATTTTCTATATTTGCACCAGATGATAAGATACATTTCAGTTATATTGCTTTTGGTCTTTTCTTCAGGTGTAAGTGCCCAGAAACCAGCGATCATTCCATACAGGCCAAGTGCCCAGAAGGTGGATTCCATAAGAAATGCAAGGAAATCAAATATTAATAAACAGGATTCAATAAAGAAGCCCAGGATACTTAGGGAATGGACTCTTTCCCCTGACTATTCAGAAGAAGTCAGCATACCAATCGACACAGTCTTTTCACTATCCAACAGGGTCAAAATAGCTGACAAATATTCCCCTGTAAATGCATCTCTTGGTAATTATGGTCTGCCATTTTACCAGCTTAGTTTTTTTGACAGGATTACCGACCCTGACAAATTCCTTTATGCCTATTATTATCCTCTGATGCATCTTCCTTCCAATCCGGTATTCATGAATACCCAGGTTCCATATACGGAGCTCGACTGGAGCTATGCCGGGCCGGTCGCAACTTCGGAACAGACCTTCAGGGTAAGACATTCACAGAACGTGAACAGATTTATTAATTTCGGGGTAATATATGATATAGTATTCAGTCTGGGGCAATACAGTTATGAGAGATCAGCTGATAAAACATTTACTCTTTACTCATCATATACCGGAGATAAATACAAACTTTACTTTTCAGCGGGTATAAATAACCTGATATCCTATGAGAACGGAGGAATAAAAAACACCTCTGATCTTAGTCTTGCAAATACACAGGATGTCCCTACCCGGCTGGGGCCACTCGATAAGGCGAGCAGTACTCTTAAAAACCGTAACATTTTGCTGGTGCAGAGGTATACCATCGGCAATAAACCTACAGAAAAAAAAGACAAAAATTCACATACAAGTTCGGGATTCTTAGGATTAAGCGGAACCTTCTCACATTTATTAATACTTGAAGACAATACCCGTAAGTATCAGGATTCAAATCCAAATTCTGGTTTTTATGACAATGTTCTGGTGGATGATGTTTCTACCTATGACTCCATTTATTCAAAAAGCATAAAAAACACATTAAGATTTGATTTTTCCACTGATGAAACACGTAAGTTCAATCTGGGTGGCGGAGTTGGGATTCGCGATGAAATATCAACTTATAGTTATATCATCCCGGTTCGGCTCACATTGCCCGGCACTAACGCTGTCTTACATGAAAACAGTAATATTCTGGTGGGAAGATTGTTTAATAATATCGGAGATAAGTTTAGCTGGTTTGGAACAGGAGAATTATATGTGACAGGTTACAAAGCCGGAGATTTTAACCTTAATGGTGAAATTTCAAAATCATTTGACTGGAAAAAAGGCAGAGCTCAGTGGTTGATCACTGGTTCAATCCTAAACAGACAACCATCAATATGGTACAATCATTGGGGAAGTAATAATTTTGAGTGGGATAATAGTTTTAAAAAAGAATTCAGGATTGATCTGGGTACATCTTTTAATTACCCGGCAAGAAAGATGGAGTTAAAATTCAATTATGCTATAATAAAGAACTATGCTGATTTCGATACTGCCAGCCTTCCTTCACAATATTCAGGTGGACTTTCAGTGGCTGCTGTCACACTTAAAAATGAACTCAGAGCCTGGAAATTTCATCTTGCCTCTGATGTGATTGTTCAGAAAAGCTCCAATTCTAATATCCTCGATCTGCCACTTGTTACAGTTCGTTCTGCCGGTTATTTTGAACATCTTTTCAGGTTTTCAAAAACAGGAGGGAAGCTGAATACACAATTAGGTGTCGATGTAACCTATAATACTATATATCATCCCTACGCTTATATGCCCGCCACAGGAAGGTTTTATCGACAGGATAAGGTTACCCTCGGTGATTACCCCTTTATTAATGTCTTTGTAAATTTAAAAATCAAAAGGACACGGATTTTTGTGATGTATGATCATATAAATGCAAATCTTATGGGTTATCACTATGAGATGGTTCCAAACTATCCTATGAATATCAGGATGTTACGATATGGCCTGTCCTGGACATTCTACAATTAAGATTTTTGTTGTATCTTTGCACTCATTTTTTAATGTTAATGTTTAATTAAACTAAATTCTTTGGTAAAAAAATCAGTATTTCTGTTCATCTTAATTGTAACAGTTTTTGGATTGTGTACATGTAACCGTCCTTCTAAAAATCCTGGTAAGAATATTTTTTCATACGATCTTGATTCTATAAGGAAAAGAGGAAAATTAATAGCAGTAACTGACTTTAATTCAACTGACTATTTTATTTACAAAGGGGAACCAATGGGATTCAATTATGAACTCCTGAAGTCATTTTCAGATAATCTTGGTCTTGATCTGGATATAATCACTGAAAACAGCCCTGAAAATGCGATGGGGATGTTAAATTCCGGTGAAGCTGATCTTCTTGCTTTCAACCTTACAGTTAATTCATCAACTGAGAAAAACATTCTTTTCAGTTATCCGATAGGCGAAACACGACAAGTCCTTGTGCAAAGGAAACCACATAACTGGCGATCATTATCAGTTGATGAAATAGATAAAAAGCTTATCCGGAATCAACCTGGCTTAAAAGGCAAAACTATATATGTTCAGGAAGGGTCATCAAATGCCGAACAACTTATAACACTGGCCAGACAAAGTGGTGATTCTATAAATGTTATTAAGGTGCCTTTCGAATCCGAAAAACTTATTCAGCACGTTGCAAAAGGAGCAATTGAATACACTGTCTGTGACGAAAATCTGGCACTTGTTAATGCAACATATTATCCTGATATTGATGTAAGTACGCCAATTAGCTTACCCCGGAATTTTGCATGGGCAGTGAGAAAAAATAATTCCACAGCACTTCTTGGTGAGTTGAACAGGTGGCTTATGAGTTATAAGAAGACCGGATCTTACGCACTTTTATACGCCAAATATTTTAATAACCCCCGTTCAAGTTCGATTGTCAGAAGTGATTTTTACGCTATCAACACCGGGAAAGTATCACCTTATGATGACCTGATCAGGAAGTTTAGTGTGATTATTAACTGGGACTGGCGGTTGCTTGCTTCACTGATATGTCAGGAATCACATTTTAACCCAACTGTGGAATCGTACGCCGGTGCTTTCGGATTAATGCAGATCATGCCCGGCACCGGTAAGAACTTCGGTATTGATATTATGGCTTCTCCTGAAGAGAATTTAAAAGCAGGTATCAGGTATATTAACTGGCTTCACTCAATATTTGATGGCAGGATCGCTGATCAGAAAGAACGGATTAATTTTATTTTAGCAGCGTACAATGCAGGACCAGGACACGTACTTGATGCAATGAGACTTGCTGAAAAAAACGGTATGGATCCCGGGAAGTGGGAGGGAAATGTTGCTATATGGATGCAGAAAAAGTCTGAACCTCAATATTATAATGATACTGTAGTAAAAAGTGGATACTTCAGGGGAACTGAATCGGTGAATTTTGTTAGCCAGATACTTGAGAGGTACGAACACTACAAAAATATTATCCCCGAAGAAAAAATCCGCCCCTTCTGATAATGACAAGGAGTTCCTGGAGGATCATAGCTGTTGCACCCCATATAGTGTTTTCAGCATAATTGAAATATTTTATTTCAATTACCTCACCTCTGATATTAAATGGTTTTAATCTGACGATTGTAGGATCGAGAAGAATTTTAAGATCAGCTTCTATAAGAAACAATACCTCCTCCGGTTTATAATTGAAGACCGGATTTTCTTCAATCCATCCTGTAACAGGTGTAACCATCATGTTGCTCACCGGAATATACAGAGGTGTAAGTATACCCAGAATTTTTATCGTGGAAGAGTCAACCCCTGTTTCTTCATTAGCCTCACGAAGAGAAGTCTCAATTATATTCTTATCTCGTGACTCCATTTTTCCGCCGGGAAAGCTGATTTGTCCACCATGAACCCCAATATAATCAGGTCGTTGCATGAATACTGTATAAATCGATCCATCTTTAGGATAAAGAAGTATCAATACAGCAGCTTTACGTGCATCATTCGCCGGATTTGAAGGGAAATTTTTCACATAGCGATCTGAAGAGGCCATTTGCCATTGAACCTCAGTCCCGGGAAGACCCTTCAGGATTTCGTCCTTTAAATTGGTAGCGAAATATTCCATGTTATCTACCCCCCAACCCCCCATATGGGGGGCTTTTTTTGACTTCGAGCATTAGTTTCTCACTTATTATTTTAATTTTATCAACTATAGAATCAATTTCATCAGTAATTTGTTCATTGGTAAAGCGGATAACTGTAATGCCAAAATCATTAAGTATATCACTCCTTCCTATATCATGTGCTTGATATTCAGGAATTTCATGTATGTTTCCATCTACCTCAACTATCAGTTTTATTTTAGGGCAGTAAAAATCAGCAACAAACAGATTAATTGGATGCTGTCTTCTGAATTGTAATCCGAGTATTTGATTTTTACGGAGCCTAGACCATAACAGTTTTTCTGCCTTAGTTTCCGTTTTCCTAAGTTCTTTAGCCATCTTAAAGATTTTTGAGGTAGCTCCAAAATACATCGGATAATCAACACTTAACCCTTTCATTTTTATATGCTATAAAATTAATTGCATATTAAAAATATGAAAAAATTAAAAAAGTTTAAAGTCTCAGAATAGAGAATTTTAATCCCATATATTTCTAACCGAATACCCCACTATGGCGCTAATACTAACTTCTTAGCCCCCCATATGGGGGGTTGGGGGGTGGACATGCAGATTCAAGCTATTTATTATTCTTTATAGAACAACCACTCTTTAGGAATTGGTAAAGCCTGTAGTTTTTTCCCGAATAATACCCAGCCTAAAGTAACTGACTGATCACCTGTCTTCTCAAAATAATCAATTCTTACAGGGTAATAACCACTATTAAGCGGAACAACTTTAACTACAGGTACATCTGCAGAATGCAAACCGTCATTGACAAGTAATAACTGATTATTGAAGTATACTTTTGAACCATCATCAGAGATAATCCATAGATCATAAAGGTCCTTTTTTGTAATGTGCAGATAACCTTCAAATTGTACTGCAAAACTATCTTTTTTGAGTGCAAGGTTCAAGTCGAGATTCTCTGTTGTACCTCTTTTCACAGCAGTGAGCTTCGAAAAATCCGGAACGGAATCCCAGACTCCTTCATAATACGAATATTTAAGTCCGGGTTTAAGGTTTTCAACGGATGTTTCACCGTTCATATAATCACCATCAGAAAAAACCCGGGTGATGGTTGGAATATTTTTATAATTTGATGCCATACTTTTCACCTTTAAAGTACAAGGGTGACTGATTTTGATTTTTTCTTTGCAAAGAGGAGATTTTATTGTAGGTTCGGTACCGTCAAGAGTATACCTGAGATTAGGATTTAAATTCTCAATTATTGCATAAGTTGAGGTCCCTTTAGGCAAAATGCCTGCCAAAGGGAAGACTGAGAAATTTCCTCCGGCATCAAAAATATAACGTAACCCGTCATATACACTTTTAAAGGGGACTGAGCCATGATCCTCATTTGAATATGCAACAACTTTCCATTTTAAACCAGAGGGTGCAGAACTTTTCAGGACTTTTTCCATTGCTGTAATGCCCATGCTCTTCATCCCATCTCCTTCTCTTCCTGAGATAAAAATCGGTTTATTCCAGTTCCTGACTTTAGCAAATTCCGTCTTTGCAATTTTTACCTGCAACTGATCTTTATACCAGAAACTTGGATCAATAGCAATATATGCATCAAAAAGATCAGGGTCATTAAGAAGAGCATGCATTACAAATACACCACCATATGAATGGCCTATAAGGACGTTAAAAGATTCTGTCCGGAAGTTCTTGTTTATATAAGGGATAAGTTCTTTTTTGAAGAATTGCAGGAAATTATCTGCCCCACCACCTGTTGTGGCAGCCTTACTGGAATCGGGAAGAAAATCATGATTCCTGTCAATATTGAATACCCCGACTACTATTGCTTTGGGCATCTTATTGTTCAATGCCAGGAATCGGGCAGTCGGAACAGTGTGTTGGTCACGGCCATCCGCATCAAGGACGTAAAGGACAGGGAATTTTGCATCTTTTGCATCGTAACCTTCAGGTAAAAAGATGCTGATCTTCCGGTTCTGCTTCAAAACTTCCGACTGAATAGAATCCTTTTGTACTGTATAACCATCTTGCGCTGAAACTTTTATGGCAATGCCAAACAAAAAAGTTAAAAGAATAATTCTGATTTTCATAAGACAGGGATGTAGATTAGTAGTATAAATATATAAGTAAAGATTTAAATAGATATGTCTTTTACTTTAAATACTTACTAAAGACCGGGACTTGTGTCGAATGCTGCATACATTGCATTTTATACCTGCATGATTATTTGCCCTTCCAGGGGGTTGAGGGTAGATTATTCATACCGGAGAGCTTCTACCGGGTTCCTCGTTGCTG
>DCFT01000063.1:1853-2643 GCA_002319885.1 Bacteroidales bacterium UBA1797 | reverse complement strand
TCCGGATATTTTGTTGTAATATTATAGTCAAACGAGGATGTATTTCCTAAGTATGTGATATTTTGGGGACTTCCAGTCAATCTCAAAGAAGTATCGCTATCTGAAGAGATAGTGTCTGAATCTCCTGATATGTTGATTGCCTGGATCCAAACATCATATTCATATTCGCCTGTTTTCTTTAGTCTGAACAATGATGGAAACTGTGTCATCAATGATCTCTTGCCTTGAGCAAGAATAATAGCTCCGTTTTCATATCTGAAGACCTGATCCACATATTGATTATTGTTTGAACTATATGTAATTGTACCTGAATTTATGGATATTTTATTGCCTTCCTCCGTGGTTATAGTCACGATGCAAGGTTCTGTATTTACTGAGAGTGTGCCGCTTGATTTAGATGTATCAAAAATAGGTAATTCTCCTCCTCCCATGCTAACTGGGACGTTGATGGAAGGAACAGAGAAGTGAAATTTATCAGATGAGGAATTTGAAGATTGAAGTAGAATTATCATATCTGCAGATGATTTGAGTTCTGCCATATCTTTATTGACTTTACTCATATGCAATTGTTCAGCATCATTTTTCCATTCTGGAACATATGCAATTCTTACCACTGCAAATATGGTAAATATGATGCTTAAAAGCAACACTGCGGCGATGACTGTAGAAGCTGCTGATTCGGAGTTGAATAACCCCTCATTTGTTTTCCCTACTCTTCTCATTTTTCCGGTTTTCATAACGGAGCATCACTTAATTTTATATTTATCTTTCATTAGCTTTTTTGTCTTTC
>DCFT01000063.1:0-1578 GCA_002319885.1 Bacteroidales bacterium UBA1797 | reverse complement strand
GTATTTTTTATTCTCCGCTTTGGAGAGTCACTTTTTGAATCACCTTTTGAGATGGGATAAAGACAAAGTACATATCAATGACGTCGGCAGTTTTCATATCAATTCTTTTTTGATTCTTATCGGTTTCAGGTTTATTATCTGTATTAGGATTCGTATGGATTACAATATAGTCCCCCAGCATCAGAGCATTGTCATTGGATAAACCTCCGTCCAAATGTCGGATCTCAACTTTAGGGTCGGAATTACTAGGATCTGGTATTATAAACTCATTTTGTATTCCATTAACACTTATTATAATCTTTATTGCTTTCAAATCAATGGCCTCTCCTCCGCTATGTAATATAGTTAAAGTGTCGTTAAAAGTGTTGATTTTCTCAGATAAGTCCGTATGCGGCGTATGAGGCGGATTTACAATAACGTCTGAGAAAATAATGGCGCTTATCGAAGAGAAAGCTAAAACAACTATAGCTATCATAAGCACCTGACCTATCACCTCTGATACTGCTTTGCAGTCTTCGCCAAGTGCCCTGTATTTTTTACCCTCCACTTTAAACGTCACCTTTTCTCAATTTTTACTTGACTTTTTACAATGTTATTAATTGATTATTAACCTGACTGTCTAACAAAAATTATTAAAACTGCCGATCCATCATAAAACTCCCTGTCGACACAATTTTTATGTCTTCTTTAAAAACATAATAATGTAACAGCAAAAATTTATATATTAATGGTGAATAAGATTACATGAGATTGTAAAAAAATAACGACTGTTATTATGCGCTTTATGTGTTAAAGCTTCAGGCAAATTACTGTCTGAGTAACTTAAACCCGGAGGGAGAAACATATGGATTTCAAAAAATTATTTAAGAATAGTGATGCGGTGTCCCCGGTTATTGGTGTCATCCTGATGGTTGCAATAACCGTTATCCTCGCTGCCGCTATCGGGTCATCCGTCTTCGGCACAGGACCTCAACAAGCTGCACCGCAGGCGAACCTTGAGATTAAAGCAAATAGTACAGCTACTGCTACAGGTCTAGGATCTGTGAAATTCGAGCACCTTGGTGGAAATACTATTCATTTTGGAAGCCCTGAAATAACAAGAGTAACAGCATCTCTAAACGGAGCTTCATCAGTTGACATTAATGCAATAAGCCTTGGTAATATGAGTGCCGGCGATTCAAACTCACTCCAGTTGGTGCGTGCTGATGGTACGAATCCTTTTGCAGGACATCCGATGTCAAGCGACACTGTAAACATTAAAATTATTGATGTGAAGACCAGTCAACTCATCAGCAACAAAGACGTTAGATTCTAAACACAAATGAAGCACCTAATTAAGGTGCCTTCACTTTAACTTTACTCTATTATTTTCTTTATTCTATTTTCTGTTAATTCTTATACTATTATTAATCTTACATTCCGACCCCCCTTTAAAAATAAGGTTAATTTTGTGAGAGGGGGGTCGGAATGTAAAATTAATTGTATTTGTTCAGTAATTCACAACAGTTATTTGCCTGCAGAAACAAAAAGATATTTTTAATTTCTTCGTTTACTGTTGTTAGATAAACATAGTGAAAA
>DCFT01000061.1:1923-4354 GCA_002319885.1 Bacteroidales bacterium UBA1797 | reverse complement strand
CCATTCATAACCGGGCTACCTGAGTTGCCTCCTGTAATATCATTCGTTGTAAGAAAACAAACCGGCATATAACCTTTTGAAGATCCATATCTTCCATATTCCTTCTTATTGTTCAGATCGATGAGTCTTTTCGGGAGATCAAATTCATAATCACCCGGCTTATATTTATCTACCACTCCCTGAAGTGTTGTATAATATTTATAAGTAACGCCATCTCTGGGGTCATAATCCTGAACAGTTCCATAAGAAAGACGCATAGTGAAATTTGCATCAGGATACAGGGTCTTTTCCGGAACCATTTCCATTAAAGCTGCCATCCAGAGTCTCTTTCCTTTAGCTAGTTCTTCATCGTACTGGCTGAGAGAGGCAGATATCTCTCCTGCCATCCTGTACATAGATGATGCAGCCAGATAAAGAGGATCATTTTTAAGTGTTTTCAAAACCGGTTTACCGAGGAAGGCGTTCAGTTTAGCCTCGCTTGCAAAAAGAGATTTAGCAAATAAATCATCCACAAACTTGTCAATATTACCTTTATATTTCTTATCAATAATATTTACATAATAGTCGGGTAGGAATTTAGCAGGAATATCGGTTCTGTAAACCTTTAGCATCGCCTTCATCGATTTATTATCGGTTGGCGGATTATAATCCTTAAAAAAGTTACTGCTGTTTCTCTTTATCAGATCGGCTGCATCTGAGATCTTCTGGTTGTCTTTTTCAGTCAGTGCAGTAACTAAACCTGAAACCCCGCGGTACAGGCTGAAAAGCTCGCAACCCTGATTACATTCACTTATATATTGAATAGCATTGTAATATTCTGCCCTGCCTTCAATTGCAGACTTAATAAGATTAAGTGCCTCTCCGTATTTTGCTTCGCGTTCAGGTGTGCTTACCACCCATTTATTGAACTGGTCTTCAAGTTCCTGTTTCTTTGCCACTACATCTAATTTTTCGAGACTGCTTTTCTGACCGATAGAATATTTCCAGTAGTTTGAGGAACTTGAGTATTTTGCAGAGTACTGAATATTAACTCTCTGATAGGCCATCATATCCTTCATCCAGATTTCCTGTTTGATGCCACGTATTTTGATCCTGTCGGGATGTACTATCTGCAACAGTTCATTAACTTCCCATGATGTCGCATATCTGTTAGTTCTGCCCGGATAACCCAGAATCATTGCAAAGTCACCAATGTTACGCTCTTTTAATGAAACCGGCAGAAAATATTTAGGTTTCAGAGGAATGTTCTCTTTTGCATATGGTGCCGGTTTGCCGTCAGGACCTGTATAAACCCGGAAAACGCTGAAATCACCTGTATGACGTGGCCATTCCCAGTTGTCGGTATCGAAACCGAATTTGCCAATTGAAGATGGTGGTGCTCCGACTAAGCGGACATCTGTATATCTTTCATATACAAGAAGATAAAAATAGTTTCCACTGTAAAAACTTGCAACCTGTGCCCTGTAGTCATTCCCCTCAGAAGCTTTTTTCTCAATTGCAGTTCTCGCCGCATTTATTGCTTCAGTACGATCTGTTTCACTCATGCCGTCCTTAACATCCGCCAGTACCTGGCTGGTTACATCTTCAATTCTGATAAGAAATGTCACCGAAAGATTGGGGTTAGGCAATTCTTCTTCTTTCGACTTTGCCCAGAAACCGTCACGAAGATAGTCATGATCCACACTGCTGTGTGATTGAATTGATCCATATCCGCAATGATGATTTGTGAGAACAAGACCCTGAGAAGAAACTATTTCTGCGGTGCATCCGCCACCAAAAATAACGACAGCATCTTTCAGACAGACTTTATTCAGACTATAGATATCTTCAGCTGAGAGTTTTAACCCCAGTTCGGTCATTTTACCCATGTTTAATTTTTCTATAAGCGGCAACAGCCACATGCCCTCATCTGCTTTAGCTTTAAATCCAATAGTGAGGATAAGGATCAATGATAAAGTGAACAATTTTTTCATAAAGTATAACTTATTTATATAGTTTTTTGAACGATGGG
Organism: Bacteroidales bacterium UBA1797; assembly: GCA_002319885.1. Classification (GTDB taxonomy): domain Bacteria; phylum Bacteroidota; class Bacteroidia; order Bacteroidales; family VadinHA17; genus LD21. Next base: position 2,343 of record DCFT01000061.1, on the reverse strand, counting down.
CAAAGATAACTTTATTAATTTATTTTGCCCCATGCATTACTGATCACCTTTAACTTGGAAAACAGGACAGGAGAATTAAAATCCAAATTTCAACTGGGTATCAAAAAGAGCAAACGACTTTCTATGATATGGGGTTATTCCGTATTTCATTATTGCTTCCCTGTGCAGCGCGGTGGGGTATCCTTTATTTTTATTCCAGCCATATTCAGGGAATTCTGCATGAATTTTTTCCATGTACTCATCCCTGAAAGTTTTTGCGAGCACTGAAGCAGCTGCAATAGAAAAAAACAGACCATCACCTCTGATGATTGTTTCAAACTTAATGTCTTTATATGGATAAAACCTGTTGCCATCAATCAGAAGGAATTGCGGCATCTTTTCAAGTCCCTCAATTGCGATATGCATTGCTTTTATAGAAGC
>DCFT01000061.1:0-1599 GCA_002319885.1 Bacteroidales bacterium UBA1797 | reverse complement strand
TGCAGAGTTAATAATCTCATCCTTTAACAGAGCTCTTTGTTTTGCCGATAGTTTCTTTGAATCGTTGAGAACCGGATGTTTATAGTTTTTAGGAAGGATTACTGCTGCGGCTACAACCGGTCCGGCCAGACATCCTCTTCCGGCTTCATCACATCCGGCTTCGGTACGATTATGATAGAGAAATGATTTCAGCATTGCATGGCAGGATAATCATATAAGCCTTAAAAATTAATTAAAACCGATTAAAATCAAGGGGGGCTTATAATATAGAATAAAATATTTATCTGGCAGGATGAATTTATGGTAAGTTATGAACATATTTATGAACAAAAATTATTGCTTTTTCAAAAATACGTTTATATTTGATCTTCCTGAATAAATATAACATGATTAGAGGAATTAAGGTATTACTGCTATTATTATTAATTTCCCGGGCAAGTTGTTATTCACAGGAACTGTCACATCAGGTATTGGTTCCTGCAGCCGGACTGGCAACTGCCGGAGCAATTGATTATTCACAGACTATCGGTGAGACAGCCGTTGAAATTATCGGCAGTGAGGGGTTTGAATTAACCCAGGGCTTTCAACAACCACGGATAACGATTTCATTAGTGCCTGTACTTGAGGGTAGCGGTGTAGATGTTTACCCAAATCCTGCAACAGATTTTATTGATGTTAAATTATTTGGTGATGTTGCCAGAAAATTCAGAATAGAAATTATTAATATTACCGGCATGATTGTTAATACCATGACTTTGAATTTTATTACTAATTATAATTATATACAGCAGATTGATATTACAAGACTGACGATTGGTTTTTATTTAGTTAAAGTGGCAAGCGATGATAGTAAAATCTACAGGATATTTAAAATAGAGAAATTGTAATCTGGAAAGTTATGGTCTCAAAAAGTTTTAAGCGGTATTCTGCATTGTTAATATTTATTTTTACGGTTCTGACCTCGTTTGGACAGAATGTTCCTTTGGGGATCTTTTACCAGGCTGTGGCTAGAGATAATTACGGGAAGGAGCTTGTTAATAAAACTATTGATGTAAAATTTTCCATTATTATGGGAAATCCTCTTGGAACTGTTGTATATCAGGAGCTTCACTCAGATATAACCACATCTAAATATGGTGTTTTTTCATTGATTATAGGTAAAGGCACTCCAACCGGAGGTCAGTATGATGATTTATCACAGATACAATGGAGCACGGCATACCACTATCTCAAAGTAGAGGTAAAATTTGATAATGATTTTGTAGATATGGGTACGATGCAGTTCCTTGCAGTTCCTTATGCACTGTATGCCCAGAAGTCACTTGAACCCGGTCCTGCAGGTGCCATAGGTCCCGCCGGACCTAAAGGAGATCCGGGTGATCCGGCGACAGATAATCAGACACTGTCTTTTGATGGCAGTAATATATCTATTTCAGGTGGGAACACGGTAAACCTCTCATCTCTGAATGTCCCTCCCCAGCTGACACTGCTCGGTGATACTCTCTCAATACTGGGTGGAAATAAGGTAGGGTTAACCAATCAGATACAGGATCTGAGCCTTGATGTTAACAACACTCTTAAAATAACCAAAAACTCATC
>DCFT01000107.1 GCA_002319885.1 Bacteroidales bacterium UBA1797 | reverse complement strand
ACGATTTGCATGTTTCAAATGAATCGCCATGATCGAGATGCAATACGATAGGAATTGCATAACCTAGTTCTTTCGCATATTCCACTGCTCCTTTGGCAAGATACTGAAGTAAAGTCTGGTTGGCATATTTACGTGCGCCTTTGGATACCTGAAGAATCACAGGAGATTTTGTCTCCACACAGGCACTTATAATTGCCTGCATCTGTTCAAGATTGTTGAAATTGAATGCAGGAATAGCATATCCCCCTTTAACAGCGTTTTTAAACAATTCCCTTGAATTTACTAATCCTAGTTCTTTATAATGTACCATAATTTATTGTTTTGAAATGAGCCGGAAAAAGTAGTTAATTTAGCGGTAGCTGCCAAAGATATTTGGAAAAATATTCAAACATGATAAAAATGATCTGTGCATCTGTCTGGTATTGAGACTTTATTAATCTGATTGAAATAAAAAATCCCCGGCACATCGTGCCAGGGGATTAATTCAATAGTTGTCTCTAATGTCACTACTTTTTTACCGGAGCCACAGGTTTTGTACTTGTACCTATGTCTGCGGCTACCTTCCAATCACCATTCACCTTTTTATAAACTGTAACATATTTACCCTGATCTGATTCTGTTCCCTTCGGACCCAAACCTGATACATTATATTTTCCATACTCTACAGCCAGATCGCCGGAGCCGGCAACATCTACTCTTTCAGTGCTCCAGTTCACTTTCTCATCAGGGTTTTTCATATGCATGTCGGTAAACTCTTTCTTTATTGCGGCATGGCCTACCGAAGGCTCCTTATTCATATTATACTCTACTCCGTCATCTGCAAATAATGCGGCACATCCAACGGCGTCATGTTTCTTTGTTAATTCAAGCCATTTCATCGAGAGTGAACGAATAGCCTGCTCATCAGATTTCATATCTGTATTTTTCATTTCAGCTTGCTGTGCAGAAGCTGTGAGGCCAAAAAGAATCAAGCCTAAGAGGATAAATTGTTTCATAATTAGATAATTTTAGTTTCTACTTAAAATAAGATGCTGATTATGTAATTGTTTTATGTGCTGTTTAAAACAATATTTAAGAGTTTATTGTTCAAAATGTCAAAGATTTACATTCAACGGACTTTTAAAACCACCTGTAAAATCGGTTTTAATTCAGTTTCCTTTGCATGCGGCATTGTTAAATGCCTTCTTCTTGAACCTTATAGAAGTACAAGGTATGAAATGAGAAATGAATCATTGAAATACCGGGAAAAGGAAAATTGAGCTTTCAGCAAATACTTTCCGGAGTTGGCTGATATGACTGCCTTCCGACCTGAGATAATCGTTCAGAGGAAGCGCGTAAGCCGTTCAAAACAGACCTGCTTCAGCTGAACAATTTAATATTCGTATTTAGGTATCCCGTAAAAGATTTAAAGATCAATTATGTGTATCTTTAGTGTATACTAAGAATAATTGTGGTTATTTAAATGAGCAGGAAGACCTAAAATACTTCAAAGATTATTAATGATTAATCTTGAACCTGAACTGTTTACTCATGAAATAAAACAGATTATGTATGAAAAATATTTTTATAACACATTATTACGACGCTTCAAAAATAAGACATTCTTATCAATTAGAAGGTTTGGAACTTGCAAGTTTTGCCCGCCGGTTTTTTGCCTTACTTATTGATTTAATTGCACTTTTTATAATCTTATATGTAATTGGAACAATACTTGACTATTTTGGATTAATCGATTTTGGTCTTAAAATAGGTATCAGTTCTGACAAAACAATTAATAATTTACCAGGTATAAATAACAATACTCATATAGAAGTACCTGAATATTTAAAAATAATATTAAAATTATTAATCCCGGTTCTTTACTTTGGACTAATTACATATTGCACAAATGGTTATACGCTGGGGAAACGTATTTTTAGGATTAGAATTGTTTCAACTGATCATAAGCATTTAACTCTTTGGCATTCAATAGAAAGATCATTAGGTTATTATGCTTCATCATTAGAATTTGGTTTTGGATTTTTGCAATACTTTATTGATTATAACAGACGTACAGTACATGACAGGATAGCAGAAACAATTGTTATTAAAGTTAAAAGAACCTGAAAAACGAATTAAAATCGGCGGATCACCTGTGGTGAACCGGTTCGGGCGGACCCTTCAAACAATCCCTTCTGGCTTCGGCAGGCCGGGTCTTTTTGTCTACTTTCCAAGTTCAGCAAGCTGGGTCCAGATGAAAAACAAAAAATCCCCGGCTCTTTGTGCTCAGGGATTGGTTGAGGTCGGTGGCGGATTCGAACCGCCGTAAATGGTTTTGCAGACCACTACCTAGCCACTCGGTTAACCGACCATAAGTTTGGAGTGCAAAAATAATAATTTTTGTGTTATTTGTTGCCATTGCGGAAATTCATCTCTTACATTTTATACCTGATTCCTCGGAATATCATTCTAAAGTGTTATGCAATAATTTTATTGCGCTGATTACCAATGCTCTGGACAATACGCTATATTTTAATTAATATCAGCACTCTCAGAATAAATTAATACGGATGTTGAAACTTCCTGCCTGAACTTACCCTTTTAATAAAAGTCTCAACTTCACCAGAATGCTATTAAAAGCAGAACTAAAGAAACTTGAAATGCCTTACATAACAATACGTGAATGTTGTAACTTATTTAGGAAATAGTGTAACGGATAGGGAACCGGTCAACCCTACCTTTGTTGAAGAAATGATTAGCTCTTCTCTTTTAAAAAAACTCAATGACTAATCTTTCATACTTAATAAATAAAGATTATGAAAAGCCTCTTTTTTATAACAGCCCTCATACTGATTCTTGCCTGGTCAATAGGATTTATAGGATACGGTATAGGAGGAATATTTCACCTCCTGTTGGTTTTCGCTCTCCTATTAGTCGTAACAAGAGTCATACTGGAGAAAAGATTAATAAGCTAATATTCTGAATATAAGTAAAATAATTATATCAAGTTAATCAAGTTAAAAATCAAATACAATGAAAAAATATGTTTACTTTTTGCTGGTAGCCTGTCTTACCTTATTCATTTTCCCACTTCAATCATCAGCAGCAACTACTGATAAACCATCCTCTCTGGTTGTTACCAAACCTCCTGAACCTGTCGAAACAACGGAAGTCAAAGCTTTATTGAACAGGACTGAGGTATCAAATACTCTCGATAAAACAACTCTAAGTTCCAGTGAAAAGAAGAATGCACAGATTGAAATGCGTTCAGAAGGACGGCATCGCAGACATGGAGGCGGGATTGTATATGTATCAGTAGGTTCAGTAGCTCTTGTAATTCTATTGGTTATTATTCTCATGTAATCTTTCTAGTTATAAATCATTGGAAATAAACGAGAGGCAATAGGACAAGGTCTGATAGTTGCCACTTTAACAGGAAGTTCTCTGGAATATCATTAGAGAAGCTATCAAATTATCGGGAAGATTTGCATTGATTAAGCTAATATACAGGACTATACATGAATAAAATGTTCTTTAATATCATCAATTTATTTAATTATCATTAAAATAAAAGGATTATGAGCTCAGGAAAATTATTATTAGGCGTATTGGTCGGCGTAGCTGCCGGAGCATTGCTGGGGATATTATTTGCCCCCGATAAAGGAGAAAAAACACGTAAAAAGGTTATTAGTAAGGGAGAAGATTACGCGGATTCTTTAAAAGAGAAATTCGATGAATTTGTCGAAAATCTTTCAGGCAAGGCAGATGAGGTCAAGGAGAAAGTAACTGACTTTACCGAAAAAGTTAAAAATAAAGTTTCAGAAGTTAAAAATGAGACTAAGAATGCAGCCGGATGAAAAAATCCTTATTTCGAACTATAAGTGTAAAAAAATATAAACCATGGAAATTGAAACACTAAAGCCCAACATTCTTAACACAAAAAAGAGCAGGTCGTCTGATTCTAAATTACTAGCATTTGATTTACCCTCTTTAATTGATAGAATGAAGCAAAGTTATACCTGGGCAAACGGGGAACTTAATGCATTAATTCTTTTGAAAAGTCCCGAAAAAAAGATCATTCTTACGGCAATGCATGAAGGAACAGAGATTTTGTCTTTTCAGTCAAGCGACTCTGTTACCTTTCAGATAGTTGAGGGCAGACTAGAATTTCATCACAGGAAGGATACCTTTACCCTAAATAAAGGGCAGTTAATGACACTCGATGAGAACGTCAAGTATACTCTGACTACCAGGGAAGAAACCGTATTTCTCCTGACAATCTTAAATACCCATACCTTACACACAAGCAACTAGAGCCTCTTGTGATTATTCAACTTTATCAAGACCGAAGAGATGGAAGAAAATAGTAATCTGCTTGAATCGTTACTGGAAAAGGCTTCAGAATATGGAAAAACAAGCTATGAGCTGGTTAAACTTAAAACACTTGACAAAACAACAGATGCTGTATCTTCACTTGTACCTCACTCAGTTGTCTTTATACTCATAACGACCTTCATGCTTTTTTTAAATCTGGGTCTGGCTTTATGGCTTGGTGATATTCTTGGTAAAGCATTTTATGGATTTTTTATCGTTGCTGCTTTTTATATTCTTTTAGGGATCATCCTTCATTTCTTCATGCATAAATGGGTCAAAAAGCTTGTTGGAAATTACTTCATCAAACAAATGCTAAAATAAGATCAGATGCAAAACATTACCTCAATAGCCGGACTTAAAAATTCAATTCTATTATTGGAAGATGAGCAAAGCATTAAAGGACAGCTTTTAAAAGAACAATTGTTTCTTACTTACGAAAGTTTAAAACCTGAGAATCTCATAAGGCATACTTTAAAGGAAATTTCTTCATCCCCCTATCTTATTGACAATATATCTGGTTCTGCAATGGGATTGCTAAGCGGATTCCTCTCAAGAAAATTATTTGTCGGGTCATCCGGAAATCTTCTTAAAAAACTTATCGGCTCTATTCTTCAGTTTGGGGTCACAAACATTGTAGCTCAAAATTCAGATGTGATCAAAACGGTTGGTCAGTCTATCTTACAACACATTTTCCGTAAAAAGAACTGAATCCAGAAAGCCGTGTCATCTGATGAATTAAAATTACCGTTTTATGTAAAAGTGACCATATTTCTTGTTGGTCTTATTGCTTTATTAGCTTTATTGTATTTTGCAAAAAGTATTATTATTCCAATTATTTTCGCTATTATATTTTCTATAGTTCTACGTCCTGTTGTAAATTTTTTGGTTAAGTTTAAAATCAACAGGGTATTAGCTATTATTTTTACTATGTTTCTTACCTTTATGGTAATTGCCGCATTTGGGGCCGTATTCATTTCCCAGGCAAGCCGGTTTGGTGAATCCTGGCCTGCATTGGTACAGAAATTTACATCACTGCTTAATCAGAATATTGCGGACGCAGCCGATTATTTCAACAAAGATCCTCAGAAAATTCATGACTGGATAACAAAAACGCAGGGTGAAATAATCAGTGCAAGTACTGCTGCGATCGGACAAACAATTTTCTTCCTTGGCAATGGATTAGTAGTATTGCTACTCATACCATTTTACATCTTCATGATCTTGTTCTATCAGCCTATTTTAATTGAGTTTGTTCGCAGATTGTCAGGCGCCAGATATCAAACACATGTGAAGGAAATAGTTTCCCAGATAAAAACTGTTATTCAACGTTATCTGGTAGGGCTGTTTATAGAAGCACTTCTCATGGCAGCAATGAATACGACAGCGTTATTGATCCTTGGGATTCAGTACGCATTCATTCTTGGCATTCTGGCTGCAATTCTCAATGTAATTCCATATATCGGCGGAATCATAGCAGTTGCAATGCCAATGATGGTAGCTCTTGTCACCAAACCGACTCCATGGTATGCAGTATACGTTATGGCAGCCTATTATTTTATCCAGCTTATTGATAATCATTACATTGTTCCATATATTGTCGCCTCAAAGATAAAAATCAACGCCTTATTCTCAGTTATAGTTGTTCTTGTCGGAAATGCTTTATGGGGAATACCCGGTATGTTTCTTTCAATGCCGTTACTTGCCATTATTAAACTCATTTGCGACCATATAGAACCATTAAAACCCTGGGGCTTTTTATTAGGTGATACAATGCCCCCGATATTAAAAGTAAAAACGATATTTAAAACTATCAAATCTAAATAATCGGGTCCTCAAAGCAGAATAATTGATTCTATCTGTTTTTAAAGTCATAATTCTAAAAATAATCTGATATGTTCCCTTCTGATTCAGATGCTTAGAATTGAATCATCAGAGAATATGTGAATAATGTAATAATTAGTAATAATTGTGTAACATATTGATACCATCTTTCCCATATTTTTATCCTCATCGAACAGGGGAAATCCGAAAAAAACATCTCACCTATATAGCTGAGAATGAGGTTGTTTTAACAGACATAGTTATAGCAGCCTATCAAATATTTATTTAAAACTATATACCTTTTGAAGCTCTTTATAAAATATATGGTAAGCATCCGGTGCAAAATGCTGGTAAAAGAAGAACTGAAGAAACTTGGACTTCACTTCATTATTGTTGATTTGGGAGTGGTTGAAATTATGGAAACCATAACACCCGAAATGAGGGAAAAGATAAGAACAACCCTGCTCAGATCAGGACTTGAATTGATGGAGGACAAGAAAGCAGTGCTCATTGAAAATATAAAAAATACTATTATAGAACTAATTTATTACAGAGATGAATTGCCCAGGATCAATTTTTCTGATTATCTAAACGAAAAACTGGGCCACGACTACAGTTATCTGTCAAATTTATTCTCTGAGATACAGGGAACCACTATCGAGAAATTCATAATTTCTCATAAAATTGAACGAGTAAAAGAACTCTTAATTTATAAAGAACTTAGTCTCACAGAGATAGCCTTCAGATTGCATTACAGCAGTGTAGCTCATCTATCCAATCAATTTAAAAAATTTACCGGGCTCACCCCTTCTCATTTCAAAAATTTAAAATACAAAGGACCAATCCCTATTGAGGGTACAGGCAAATAATATTGTGACGTCAATATCAATCAATGTTTTTGTAAAGAATAAATTTTATTAAATGGAAAGAACAAAATTACATAATCCTCAATATGCCAGCAGTTTAATAGAAGCCAGTCTTGATCCGTTAATTGCATTTAACACCTATGGTATTATCACTGATATGAATCAGGCTAAGGTTGACATAACAGGTATTGAACGTGAAACACTTCTCGGAACAAATTTCTTTGACTATTTCACCGAACCGCAAAAAGCGCTTGAGGTATACCGTGAAGTATTCGCAAAGGGATTTATTACCGATTCTCCACTTACATTCCGTCATAAGAACGGGAAGCTAACCGATGTACTTTTTAACGGATCCGTCTATAAAGATGAAAATGGGTATGTAGTTGGCGCAGTAGTAGTAGCAAGAGACACAGCTGAACAGAAGTGGGCAACAGAATTAAAAGCTGCCAACAGAGAACTTGCTTTTCAGAATGATGAAAAAGAAAAACGTGCAGCAGAGTTAATACTTGCTAACAAGGAGCTTCTGTTTCAAAATGATGAAAAAGAAAAACGAGCAGCAGAGCTAATACTTGCTAACAAGGAGCTTCTGTTTCAAAATGATGAAAAAGAAAAACGTGCAGCAGAGCTAATACTAGCTAACAAGGAGCTTCTGTTTCAAAACGAAGAAAAAGAAAAACGTGCAGCAGAACTGATAATTGCTGACAAAGAACTCGTCTATCAAAATGAAGAAAAAGAAAAACGTGCAGCAGAACTAATAATCGCTGACAAGGAACTTGTATACCAGAATGTGGAGAAGAAAAAACGGGAAATTGCAACTAAAGAACTTGAAAAATTAAGTTATTCTCTAAAATTAGCTTCACAATATTCTCTGAGTCTGATTGAGGCCAGTAAGGACCCGTTGCTTACCATAAGTCCCGCAGGTAAGATTACAGACATGAATCAGGCAACCGCGGATATTACTGGTATCCCTCGCCAAAAATTAAAAGGTACTGACTTCTTTGATTATTTCACAGAACCACAAAAGGCACGTGAAGTTTACCTGGAAGTTTTTGCTAACGGATCAGTTACTGATTCTCCTTTAACGCTTCGTCATAAGGATGGAGAGCTTACCGATGTATTATTTAATGGCTCTATTTATAAAGACGAAAAAGGCATTGTTCTGGGTGTGGTGATAGTAGCAAGAGATATTACGGAACAAAAAAGAATTTCAACAGAATTGTCAGAAGCAATTGTATTTGCCGAGCTGGCTACCGGATTAGCCGAGGAAGCAAAAATAAAGGCAGAACAAGCTACTCTGAGAGCAGAAAATGCAGTGAAGGCAAAACAACAGTTTTTATCAAATATGAGCCATGAAATCCGGACACCAATGAATGCAATTATCGGATTTACAAAAGTTCTGTTAAAAACCGAATTAACAGCCAAACAAAAGGAATATTTAACATCCATCAAAATGAGTGGCGATGCTTTGATCGTACTCATAAACGATATTCTCGACCTGGCAAAAGTTGATGCGGGTAAAATGACTTTTGAACAGATCCCTTTCAAATTGTCATTGTCCATATCCGCTATGCTTTATTTGTTTGTAGCAAAAATCCAGGAGAAAAATTTAAAATTGATTAAAGAATACGATGACAGGATTCCTGAGGTACTGCTTGGAGATCCGGTACGTTTGCACCAGATCATTTTAAATCTTATAAGTAATGCGGTCAAATTTACTTCAAGAGGGAAAATTACAGTCAGTATCAAACTGTTGACAGACAATGAAGAGAAAGTAACAATACAATTTTCAATTTCAGATACAGGAATCGGAATAGCAAAAGACAAAATAAGTAAGATTTTTGATAATTTTCAGCAGGCTTCCAGTGGTACTTCAAGGTTGTATGGAGGCACAGGATTAGGACTTGCCATTGTCAAGCAATTAGTGGAATCACAGGAAGGAAGCATCTCAGTAAAAAGTAAAGTTGAGGAAGGCTCAACTTTTAGTTTTGTTTTACCTTTTCTTAAAACAAAAGAGGAAGCCGCAACAGAACTGGAAATAGTTGAAGTGGATTCCGAAATCACTGACATAAAAATACTGGTTGCAGAAGATATACCACTCAATCAACTATTAATGAGAACACTTTTGGATGATTTCGGATTTGAATGCGATATTGCAGCAAACGGGAAGTTAGCTATCGAAATGCTCCGGTCTAAATCGTACGATATTATTTTAATGGATCTGCAGATGCCTGAGATGAATGGGTTTGAGGCAACTGAATATATCCGTTATACCATGAATTCATCTATACCAATTATCGCTTTAACCGCTGATGTAACTACTGTTGATTTGGCAAAATGCAAGGCTGTTGGCATGAATGATTATATAGCTAAACCAGTAGATGACAGACTATTATATAGTAAAATAGTAGGATTAGTTAAAAAAAATATGCTTCTGTCGAACCAGAGAGAACTCGTTATCGGGGAAGAGATAAAAATAAAATATACCAATTTGGACTATTTAAAAAACAGGACAAAGTCCAACCCTGAATTAATGATGGAGATGATATCGCTTTACCTGGAACAAACCCCTCCATTAATCGTAAGTATGAAACAAAGCACATCATCTAAAGACTGGAATTTATTATATACTTCAGCACATAAATTAATCCCCTCCTTTTCTATTGTGGGAATAAATGCTGATTTCGAAAACATGGCAAAAAAAATTCAGGAATATGCACGCACTCAGCAACAGACTGATAAAATACCTGACATGGTTATGCAGCTTGAAAACGTTTGTAATCAGGCATGTATTGAACTTGAGGAAGAACTAAATCTAATTAAAAAGTACCAAAATGAACAGCCAAAATAAAGTTAAGCTTTTCCTGGTAGACGACGATGCCATGTATTTAAAATTACTTGAGATTGAATTCCTTCAGTACCCGAATTTCACGCTGGAAACATGTGCGACAGGAGAAATTTGCGTAAAGAATTTATCACACAATCCCGATATTGTTATTCTGGATTATCATCTTAACGGAGTTGAAAAAAAAGCCATGAATGGAATTCAGACCTTAGATAAGATCCAAGAAATAAATCCTGGTATTCCGGTAATAATGTTATCATCGCAAGACAGAATTGAGGTAGCAATAAACTGTATGCATCATAAAGCTTTTGACTATATCGTGAAAAGCGAAACCGCCTTTCTAAGATTACAGAAGGTAATTGCCACCATATATAATACACGGAAACTGGAAAAGTCAATAGAATGGTATATGGATAGGACTTGATCAAATTAAACAACATTACATAAAACTGTTACTGTTTAAGAAGTCAGATCTGCCGGTTACATTCGGATGGCCTGAAAATTCCATATAAAAGGAATAAAAAGGGATCTGATCTTATATGTGAATAATGCAATTTAAAGTAAAAGTTGTGTAACATTTTTATTTGAAAGGTGACACATCTTTGTATTTTAATATTCAACTTATTCCCGTACCATGAAAAGATCCTCTCAAACCCTGGCATTATTAATACTGACCCTTGGCATTATCTTTACTTCATGCGGCCCCAGTAAAAAACTTTTAAGTTCTCAATCCAAAGTTGAGAAACTTAAGAGAGACAGTACAAATGCACAAAGTCAGCTGACTGACTGCAATGAGAAATTAAAAAATGTTATTGAAGCGAAAGCTTCATTGCAGGATGAATATACATCATTGCAGAATAAATATACTTCAGTTCAGAATGAGATGAAAGAGCTTTCAGCTGAATCAGATATGACAATTACCGATCAGTCGAAACGGTTAAAAACGCTTCAGGATATAATTCAGGCACAAATAGATATAATGGCAAAACTGAAGAATTCAATAGCCGATGCATTGAGAGCCTATAAAAGTGATGAGTTATCCGTTTATATAAAAGACGGGAACGTTTATGTTGCTCTGCAGGAAAAGCTATTGTTCAAATCGGGAAGCGCTGTGGTTGATCCTAAAGGAAAAGAAGCGCTTAAATCTCTCGCCGCGGTCCTTAACAATACCAAAGATATTAATGTTAAGATTGAAGGCCATACAGATAGTATCCCTATTAAAACCACTTTATTTAAAGATAATTGGGATTTAAGCACAGCAAGAGCAACATCCATTGTTCGAATTCTGACGATTGATAATGGTTTTGATCCAACCCGTATCACAGCATCCGGAAGAGGAGAATTTCATCCTGTAAAAAGCAATGAAACTGATATAGGACGTTCAGAAAACCGCAGAACTGAGATCATCCTGTCTCCTGATTTAAATGAATTATATAAGCTTCTATATCTGTAGATTGAATGATGCTTAAAACATCTGCCAATCAGAAAGTATTATGGAAGATCTTCTTTACAAATGAATATTACATCTTAAAACCCAAAACATGAACTCAATAGATTTTTCAGAACAATTATTGGGTATGGAAAAAAGCCTGCAGAAGTATGCTTACCGTCTTACATCTGATAATGCTGAAGCCAGAGATCTCGTTCAGGATACTTTCCTGAAAGCAATCCTGAATCGCGAAAAATTTATAGATAAAGGATTCCTTAAAGCATGGACATTTACAATTATGAGAAACACCTTTATAAATAATTACAGGCATACTACTCTGCAGAACACCCGTTGTGACCGTCAGGATGACTCATTTCAAACAATACAAACAATATCTTCAGATTCAGATAGTCCTGATTCAGCATACTCTGTTATAGAAATTAATCAAAAGATTGATCTGCTAAAAGATACTTTCAGAGTACCATTCAAGATGTATATTGCCGGATTCAGGTATAAAGAGATTGCCGATAGGATAAATCTTAATCTGGGTACTGTAAAAAGCAGAATCTTTCTGGCGCGAAAAATACTGATGAACCAGTTGAGTACGTAAATCCAGTGAACGTCTTCACAGTTCACCTTATATGTGAATAATACAAATAATTTTTAAAATTATATAACACATTTTACTCTGAGAGTCTTCATCTTAGCATTGTAATTTTTGTTTAAAATGAAGTCTCTTCTATTTATTCTTATTGTCACCTGTGCATTTTTTGAAAGAGTAGATGCACAGAATTATCTAATCGATTTCGCCGTATCAACAAACACCCCTTTAGATATCGTTAAGGTTGATAACATGACAACGGGTCAGTCACTGACATTAAATGGCTCAGACGTGTTGAATCTAAAGGGCAATGTAGATATAACCGGAATCGTTGATAACAATTTACCATCATCAGGGATAAAGATCTATCCTAACCCTATGACAGATCATGCACAGATAGATTTCTTCCCTCCGTTAGCAGGTGATGCTGTGATAACCATCATTGATCTGTCAGGAAGGGTGATAGCTCACACAAAAGACTATGTAGATAACTCATTACAGGAGTATAAATTATCGGGTGAAACAGCAAGAGGTGTTTATATCGTCAATGTAAGAGGTTCCCATTACCAGCTATCAGGCAAATTAGTTAGCAATGGCAATTCTACAGGTACAATAAGCATGGAGAAGATAACCGGAAGCAGCACAACCCATGTTACAGACATGAAAATTACAGCAAAGTATTCTGAAGCATCAGGCAATGAAAATTATGCTTCAATAAAAGAGATGCTTTATACATCAGGTAACAGGTTGAAATTTACAGCTGTATCAGGAGATTACCAGACAGTATTAACTGATGTACCCGACAATAATAAAACTATAGTATTCGATATTAAAGAATGTATAGACAGCGATGGCAACATTTATCATACAGTTGAGATAGATGGCAGACTATGGTCAGAAGAAAATCTCAAAACTACAAAATATGCCAATGGTTCAGCTTTACCTTTGATAACCGACAGCGTAGCGTGGAGGAGCCTTACTTCACCGGCTTTTTGCTGGTATCAAAATAATGATATAAAATATAAAAATCCTTACGGTGCCTTGTATAATGGATATGTAATAAAAGCAGGAGATGTGTGTCCTGATGGTTGGCATATAAGTACTGATGCAGAATGGACTTCATTAAGAGATTTTCTATCGGCAAATGGTTATGCTTTTGGTACAAATAATGATGCAATTGCAAAATCAATCGCTTCAACATCAGGATGGGATAATTATTCATATATCCAGGTACCACGTGGACCCGATGAAGTGATAGGAGCTGTAGGTAAGAACCAGGAAACAACAAATAACAGTTCCGGCTTTAGTGGTTATCCCGGTGGATTAAGAAGTTTTAACGGATCATTTAGTAACATCGGGAAGACCGGTATATGGTATTCTGCTGTTGAAATTTCAACGCAACCCGATGCCGGTCTATGGGATTGGGTTGTTAATTATAATGATATGCAATTAGGACAGGGTAGTGATGATAAAGCCTGTGGCTTTTCTGTACGCTGCGTACAAAACTAATAAAAAGCAGTCCCTGAAAATAAAGAATAAACACCTGCAGACTCTGCAAAACTATAGCAGATTCCGGGCTTTATAAATTTCACCTGTAGAATTTTACTTCAGCCATATGTTCCTTATGATCATCAACCAGTTGGATAAACTTACCATGGCATTCAGCACCGTCAAGCACAATTGTTAGTTTGCCTTTGTCTTCATGAAGCTGTGTCAGGGTAATCCTGTATATCGTTTCTCTGTACCTGTAATTAATCTTTGAAGTAACCCAATCGGGAGGAAGGCAAGGTTCAATAAACAGTTTATCTGTTTCAAGCCTTAATCCGAGCAACGATTCCACAATGAGCCGATACAACCAGCCGGCTGAGCCGGTATACCATGTCCATCCACCACGACCGACATGGGGCGATAATGCATATACATCAGCAGCAATCACGTATGGTTCAACTTTATATTTTGCAACATCTTCAGGAGATTTGGTATGATTAACAGGATTGATCATTGTTAAAATATCCCATGCATTTTTACTGTCTCCCAATTCCGAGAATGCCATTGCTGCCCAAATTGCTGCATGTGTATACTGACCACCATTTTCCCTTACCCCGGGGACATATCCTTTAATATATCCGGGATTCAAATCAGATTTATCAAATGGAGGGTCAAGTAACTGAACCAAAGAATATTCAGGCCTGACAAGTTTTTTCTTTAGAGATTCCATAGCAATGACTGACCGTTCAGTGTTTCCTGCACCTGAAAGTACAGACCAGCTCTGAGAGATAGAATCTATCCGGCATTCAGTGTTACTTGCCGATCCAAGTGGCACACCATTATCGAAATATGCTCGCCGGTACCATTCTCCGTCCCACCCGTTTTTTTCAATATTAAGCTGCATATCTTTAGCTGCTTTCCTGCAGAGTTCAACAAATTCCGAGTCACCTCTTGATTGGGCTATTTTGATAAATTGGTTGAGAACTTTAAATAGGAAAAATCCAAGCCAGACACTTTCACCCTTTCCCAGGTTCCCAACCTTATTCATCCCGTCATTCCAGTCGCAGGTACCAATCAGTGGCAGACCATGATCACCGAACCTCAATCCATAAAGAATAGAACGTTTACAATGGTCGTACAATGAACCTTTTTCTTCGGAAAGGTTCGGAAGATCATAATACGAATCATCTTCTGGGTTTACAAGGCGGCCTTCAAGAAAATGAATTGATTCATCAAGTACACCTGTATCTCCGGTAGATATTACATAACGGCAAGTAGCCAGAGGCAACCAGAGGTAATCATCGGAACAATGAGTACGAACGCCTCTGCCTCCGGGTGGATGCCACCAGTGCTGAACATCTCCTTCCACGAATTGCCTGCCAGCAAAAAGGAGAAGATGGTCCCTGAGAATATTTGGTTTTGAATGAATCAGTGCCATCACATCCTGTAACTGGTCGCGAAAACCGAATGCACCGCCTGATTGATAGTATCCACTCCTTGCCCATACTCTGCACGCCAGAGTCTGATATAACAGCCATCCGTTTGCAAGAAAATTTATTGATGGATCGGGTGTTTCTACCTGAACTGAACCAAGTGTAGTGTTCCAGAATTGCCAGACCGCTTGCAAAGCGCTATATGCCTGAGCTGGTCCGCGAAATCGGTGTATAATATTGTTTGCATCCTTTAAATCACGTCCTGTTCCAAGTCTGAATATTATTTCGCGTCCCTGCCCTTGAGCAAGATCAAAAGGTACCTGAATTGCTGCACAAGGATCAAGAGCTACTCCATTTTTCCCAAAGAGACGTGAATGTAACATTGCAGCCGGATTTTTTAATGTGCCATTTCGTCCAATAAATTCAGTACGGTCGCAGGTAAACGAGCATGAAGTATCATCACTCTGTAGAAAAGAAACCCGCTTTGAAAACTCAGGATTATAGGGATTGGATGCGTATATCACACTATTGCTAAGGTCAACCTTTGTATTCACATGCATGGCTGTTTTATGCCGCAATTCGCCTAATACCCATTCCACATAGTTTGTTACTGATAATTTACATGATCGTCCCGATTCGTTCCTGACTTTCAGTACCGAAAACTTCACCGGTGCATCAACAGCGACATATACCCATAATTCGGTAACAATACCTCCTTCGTTGTGTTCAAATACACTATAGCCAAATCCGTGACGACTGAGGTATAATTTTGATTCGCTGTCAGTCAGAGGTGTCGGCGACCAGAAATGACCTGTCTCCTCATCACGGATATACATAGTTTCTCCGCTCGAATCGGTTACCGGATCGTTATTCCATGGTGTCAGACGATATTCGTGGGAATTTTCAGCCCAGGTATAGGCCATCCCTTTCTCTGAAATTACAGTCCCGAATCCATTGTTTGCCAAAACGTTTACCCATGGCGCCGGTGTTGGCTTTCCTTTCGATGTTGTAATCACATATTCCCGTCCATCTGTTGTAAATCCTCCTATGCCGTTATGAAATATAAGGTCTGGTCTGGGTAATACCAAATCAGGTTGTGTTTTTGCTTTATATGTCCGGGTTGGTTTGAAGCGTGAAATTGTTGACTCTCCAAAGCCGCGCCGTTTAATCTGATCTTCCAATGCTCCCCTTGTATCGCTGATAATAGCACGGGACACGGTCAGGAACAGAATCCGGTCCTCAGTTGATATCTGGTCGGCAGAACGCACAAATATCCCTCCCGGCCGGTCAATAATATTAGCTTCGATTCCGGCAGCAATTAAGCCTATAATCTGATCCTGAAGTAACTGACGGTAACCGGCTCTGTCCTCGTTCCAGATTACGAGATCAACTGCCAGGCCTTTTAATCTCCAATAAGCATGTGCCTGAACGAGCTGTCGTACCAGGTTTATATTGGAAGGATCTTCAATCTGTAAAAGCACAATCGGCAAATCGCCCGAAATGGAATATCCCCACAAACCCGATTGTCCTCGACGGTTTTTGATTAGAATACCCGGGTCTGCCCGCAATGATGAATTGGCAAAAATTATCGAACTGGCTAGCCGTCCATATAACTGAGCATCAGTCTCCTCGGCATTAATTTGTCGCAACACTACCTGGCTGTGTGTCCATGCAAGTTCAAAAACCCTGTTTGCAATCTGTTTATCCTGATACTTTTCTACCAGACCTAATGCTTCTTCACGCGTCTCCCCTATACCTGTAACAATATCAATTGTTACAGTACCTTCCGGTTCCAGAAGTATCTGATACTGAATGGAGACAATAGGATCGAGAACCGATCCCTGACTGCCTGAAAGCGATTTGGAATCTGTCATTGCCAACGGCGCTATAAGAGTGTTTCCTCGTCCGATGAATTGCAGCCGGTCCGTTTCGTATGTAATATTTTTTATCTCAGCGTCATGAACTGCCATCAGGTGAAACATCCAGGGGGAATGTTCGTCTATTGATCTCGGCCTCCTGGTGCAGAGAATTGCCTGTCGGGGATAGATAATTTCTGTCTGAACAAAAAGATTACTGAATGCAGGGTGCGACAGATCATCACCATCAGGCGCCAGCACAACCTCCGAATAACTGGTAATGTCGATAATCCTTTTTGAACGTGTACGGTTTGTCAGCTGGACTCTTCGTAATTCAATGTCGTCCTCAGGAGACACAACTATTATTGTATATGTATCAATATCAAAATCACGACGGCGAAATTCAGCTCTCCCTTTTGAAAAAATCGCTTCATATTTATCTGCACGCTTTAAAGTAGGTTGATATGTTGCTGACCAGAAATTTCCATTATCAGCATCACGTAAATAACAAAAAGCACCCCAGTTGTCCTGAGTAGTGTCTTCGCGCCAGCGAGTCACGGCAAGATCTTTCCATCGGCTGTATCCACCACCTGAATTTGTAATCATTACCCTGTATCTTCCCTCATTCGACAATAAATTGACTTCCGGAAACGGAGTATCAGGGGTATCGAATACACGAAACGGTTCCTCCTGTTTATTTACAGAAAGGTGAACATTTGTTACTCCGGAGGTATGTGAAAAGAATGATGTAGCCCGAGGTATCTTTTCCTGTAACAACAATAATGTTGCCTGGAATAAAGGATTAGACTCAAACCTCTTTTGCATCAGACGATCCAATAAAACATAAGCCAAAGAGAGAAAACTCATACCTTCATGATGCGCCATGAAAGACCTTATGACTGCCCTGGTCTGTCCTCTTGGTAAACGAACAGAAGTATAATCTATAGCCTCATAAAAGCCATATTCGCCCATAAACCCTTCGCCATCAAGACGCTCAAGATTAGAACATGCTTCTTCCGGCATTACCATTAAAGCAAGCGCTGTTGCATAAGGTGCTATTACCAGGTCTTCAGAAAGTCCTCTTTTAAACCCAAGACCCGGTACTCCAAATGCGCGATACTGATAATTTTGATGGACATCGACAGAATTGTATCCCGATTCCGAAATACCCCAGGGTACGCCTCTTAGTTTTCCGTACTCGATCTGTCTCTTTACTGCAGATTTGCAGCTCTGATAAAGCAGACTATTTTCATAATCAGGCATGATTATAAGAGGCATAAGGTATTCAAACATTGAACCACTCCACGAAAGAAGAATTGGTTCACCTTTGATAATCGTAAGGAGGCGCCCTAATGCAAACCAGCTTTCCTGGGGTATCTTGTCCTGTGCGATAGCCACAAAACTCGATAACCTGGCCTCTGATGCCAATAAATCATAATAACTTGAATCGCGTCGCCGGTCATCAACATTATAACCTACAGTTTGTAAATGAGTCGACAAATCATAAAGGAAATCATATCCCATATCTGAAAATGAAATTGCCTTGCCCACGAGTGCCTCAATAAGTTCAATTCTCTCTTTCGCATTATCAACACCTTTTTTGAAAAGACTTCTGATCTCATCATTCATTTTCTGATCAGTGGAATCCAGCTCTGTAAATAACAGATTCCCGGAAGCAATTTCACTTAATGTCGGAATAGAATAAATATCCGGATATTTTTCCTCCAGGTCCAATGAAAATAGAACTAATACTGATGGAATTAAATGTGTTAATTCATCGCGGGCACTCTGGCATTGCCGTGAAAGATTATTCGCCCAAAGGCTGTACTGATCGTCCCTTTCTGAAGTGAACGTATTTAAAATCTCAGCAGAAGATATGGAAAGTTTTTCCAGAAATTTGAAAAGAGACCCAATTGTATCGGGTTGTTCATTTAAAGCTGCATCTAAATATCTCCTGAATTTAACAATTTCTTCCGGTACTGATTTGCCTGACTTGTTAATAAGAATTTGCAAGGTATCATCCATCCCTTCGAAAATCCGTGGTCCAGATATTAACTGATCAGGCAGCGAGAGTAGTCCTTGTAGCAGTGTCAGAAGATGACCGGCAAGGTTTCCGCTGTCGACAGATGAAATATAAAGAGGCTTGAGTGGTTTCAAAGTCTGAGTATCGTACCAGTTAAAGAAATGACCCTGGTATCTTTCAAGTGAACTCATTGTAATGAAAGCATTATCAGTCCGTTTGAGAAGCTCACCTGTATAAATGTATCCAAAATCATAGGCTGACAGATTTGCAAGAAGTGAAAGACCCATATTTGTAGGTGATGTTCTGTGTGCTATCACTGAAACGGGATACTCCTGAATGTTATCGGGGGGTAACCAATGATCGGCAGGACCAACAAAAGTTTCAAAGAAAGACCAGGTTTTACGTGACAATTCTCTGAGAAAACTTTTTTGTATGTCAGTTAGTTTAACTGAATGAGCGACAAGAGGTTTACTTATCCACCAGACAATTACCGGAAAAGCAAACCAGAGCCCTAAAACCGGCCATACCAGTAAAAGTGACTTAGGGAAGAAAACTATAAACGAGCATGCAGAAAGAATTGCTATCAGGGGAGATATCCACATTTTCCGCAAGTATTCAATAAGTTCAAATCTGCTATGATATTCATCCTTTGTTGCAGAATTCCATTCGAGAAGCCTTTTTTTTGAAATAATTAACCTCCAGCATGTTCGTAACAAAGCATCCAGGCTATAAAATGTTTCAAAGGGAAGACTTATAAGAACGAATGCAGATTGGTAGAATTGTCTTACGGCTGATTCTCCTGCCCCTATCAGATGTTGACGTATCAGGACTTCCTCTGGTTTTTTCAATAAATAAACAACAGAATAAGATATTGAAGGAATAAAAATTATCCCCACCACAACCAGGGTCCAGAACCATGGTGATGATAAAATGGTCCATCCTAATAATAAAAGTAAGATAAGTGAAAATGGAATAAGGCTACGTCTGAGGTTATCCAGAATTTTCCACCATGACAATACAGACAAAGGGTTTTTTCTTGATGCGCCATTTAATCTGGGTAAAACTGGCAACAACCAGGGAATCAATTGCCAATCACCTCTTATCCAGCGGGAACGGCGATTCACATCTGCCTTGTAGCTTGCAGGATACTCTTCAAATAACAATACATCGCTTAGTAATCCTGAGCGGGCATAACAACCTTCAAGAAGATCATGACTCAAAATCCGGTTTTCAGGGAACCTATCCTTCAGGGCCACTACAAATGCATCAACTTCATATATACCTTTACCGACAAAGGATCCTTCTCCAAACAGATCCTGGTATACATCAGATATAGCACGGGTATACGGATCTATTCCGGCTTCACTTCCAAAAAGCATAGCATATCTCGACCTGTTAGTACCCGGCAGACTGACAGCAACTCTGGGTTGAAGAATACCATAACCATCAGTTACACGTCGTTTTACTATGTTATATTCCGGTTTGTTCAGAGGATGTGACATGGCCCCGATGAATTGCCTGGCGGAATCCCGCGGTAATTGTGTATCAGTGTCAAGTGTAATTACATACTTGATTTTGTTTAATAATTCAGTGTTGCCAATGACATGCGAAAACGCATTTTCAGTACCTCCGCGTAGTAAGGAATTCAGATCTGACAGTTTTCCCCTCTTTCGCTCATAACCCATCCAGATATGATCTTTTGGATTCCATTTTCGGGGACGATGAAAAAGAAAAAATGTATCTTGATATTCTTTCTTATATTTTTCGTTCAGTTCTGTTATTTTTTTACTCACCTCCTGTACCAGCAGGTCATCATCATCTGATTTTTCCTGTCGTGAGTCTTTAAAATCGGTTAACAATCCAAAATGTAAGTTCTCATCCTGATTTGCCAGAAACCTCACTTCTAAAGCTTCTGCCAACTCTCCAATATTCTGTGTATCTAAGAGCATCGTAGGTACAACAACCAATGTCCGCGATTCAGGCGGTATTCCTTTTGAGTAGTCGAGTCGCGGCAAAGGATTTGGTTTAACAAAAATTGTTACCAGCCAGTTAACAAAAGCTATCGAAAGGTAACTGGTACATAAAGTCAGGAGAAAACCAAGTGCCCAGATATGCCAGCTTTCAATTCCATCAGCTGAGGCTTTTTCAAGTATGCTCAAGCTCAATGCTAAGGTCAGGAATATAATTGAACCCAGATAGAAAAACAAGGGAAACCGGGAAAGCGTTTTTTTACATAATGAGGATAAAGAAAATTTTATTTTAATAATATCTTCAAGTTGAGATAACCCTTTTCCAATAAGATAATATCCTACATGAGCAGTACGATCCTCTGCTCCTTTCAACTTAGCTCCGCTTTTTGCCAGCTCTATTGATTTACGCGCCACTACGACCTCAGGAAAGTCACATCTTTTTGCTATTTTTTCTATAACATGACGATAATTGTCACGCGTATTAAAATCCATAGAGACATAAGCGTCAGCAGGATCATTGCGAAGAACTTGCTCCACGTGGCTCATAGATTCAACGAATTCACGCCAATCCAATGCACCCAGAAAGCGAAGGCTGCCTATGCTGTTACTGATAGAAACCTGATCAGCTGCCTGCTGTTGGTTCCCATATTGAATTAACTGAACTATTGTCTGATTTGATTCGGAAAGTCGCTGTTCAATCCACGTCAGTGGAAATGCCAGAGCCGAACTTTGTCCCTGTAAACGTCTGACAAATTCTGAAACAAATGATGTTGACATCGGAGGCTGGGACTTTGCCATATCAGCAATTACCAGGATCAGACTCTTTGGGTCCTCTTCTGCGATTTTAGTCATCCTGTCGGCCCATGAATCTGCAAGATCCCTGTCGAATCTGCCTGAAGCTACCCTCACGGCAATACGGCGTAAATTCTCAATCAGGGCTAACCGTAACATTATGGGAATAGCCCATAGTTCACCGAGTTTTAGAGTAGTAATGGTTTGATATGAAGTTACAAACCGACGAAGATTTTCCGGATCAATGTGTCCCTCTCCATGCGATATAATTTCCTTTGCAATATCATAAACACGTGGAAGTCCCGCAGAAGAACCATTTTGCAACCTTGGCAATTCCTTACTGTAACCCTTTGGGAAATGTCGTCTTCCGGTACGAATCTGTTCTTCAATTAAATAAAAATTATCAAGCAACCATTCACCAGCGGGTGTAATCTGACGATTTGCTTTAACTGCCTCTGTTACTAGCTCATACACTTCCAGAAGGATGGTTTCATTCTCATCTAAACGGGAGAGAAGTTGCTGGAGGGGTTTAACTTTCGGATCCAGGATATGTAACCCTGCTAATATTTTACCATGGTGCTCCATCTGTTCGGTACTGAATAATTCCGAACTTAAAGGAGGTTCTCCATTGGAGTATTTATTTGAAAGATCGCTTTCCCACAGATGGGATTTTAAACGGTTAAGTGATTCGTTAATTAATGCTGGTCCTATCTTCATGTTTTACTAATCTTTACAAAAACTTCGCTAATGATTTTATTAAAAGGTCACAATTTGATCAATAGTTGATTCATCAGCACAGGAGTACTTTTCCAAGCCTCAATTTTATGCATATAACGGTAGATAATCGTTACATAAATTCAGAAAGATATTACATAATTATCACATTTAAGATGTCTCCTAACTCTGTCGTTTAATGTAAAAATGCGTGAATAATGTAAATCTTTCCAATAGTTATGTAATGCTCACGGTAAAACAGCAGACTACCTTTGACGTTAACTAATAAACAATACTATGCCACTATTAACTATTTTAGTCGTACTTATTGTTGCAGGCTTAATACTCTGGCTTGTCAATAATTACATTCCAATGGATCGTAAGATTAAAAACATCCTCAACGTAGTTGTTGTAATCGTTGTTATTGTCTGGCTTCTTAAAGTATTTGGGATATTCAGTTATCTCACTAACATACATATTTAAAGATTATGGAAACAACATTAGTCAGGACTCAGACAAGATGGTAAATAGACTGGGCCCATTGCGAAAGTGAGCTCATAAATAAAGGGCAGGAAGACATGACAATGAGACTTGAACCACGGATCGTTACAAAGGCGTTTGATTCTGATAAAATTCAATTAGATATGAAAAAGAATTTGAATATTAATCCGGCTGAAGAGTTGCGAGTCAAAGATGAGAAAGATCATCTCAGGGAGTACCCGCTATATCCTGAAAATGAAGACATCTATAAAAAATTTACGAAGGAAGATGACCTTGATCCTGAAGACGTTTCCAAAGTAAAAAAATCAACTATAAAAGGTGTTAAAGAGGTTGAGAACGAATTTAACTATGTTGCGCCCGGGGACGATTTGGATGTTCCAGGCTCAGAGTTGGATGATGAACAGGAAAGTATTGGAGATGAAGATGAGGAAAATAACTATTATAGTCTGGGCGGAGATGACCATAATGATCTCGATGAAGACAAAGATGATATGTAGATTAGAATGTTGATGGTATGATTGACTTAGAGTCATCATTTCCTGAATTTTATTTACAATTTTAATGCAGGGTATATTAATATGCCCTGCATTTATATATCTGACCATTGAAGCATCAAACATAATCAGGAAATACTGCAGCCCTATGCAGATTTGTCAAAATATGGCATTTTAGTATCACTCGGTTAAGTTTTCGTGTTCTTAGGCTGTTGTGCCGGGTCCTTTCTGTCGTTGTACCATAAACTACATATGTGAATGATGTAACTTATTTGTTAAGTTCTGTAACAGATACAGCAATTTATAGTCTCACCTTTGTGTTGTGATATTTTTTTCACTACTAAAAGTTAAAAAATGAAAAACCTCGAAAAGTCAATTAACAAGTTTCAGAATATTACTAATTATAGACAAACAATGAAAAAAAATGAAGAGTTACAAAATGAAAT
>DCFT01000169.1:10541-11216 GCA_002319885.1 Bacteroidales bacterium UBA1797 | reverse complement strand
AGCTTCTGCCACATGCTTCTCAGGCTGGGTAAGCGAGTCAAAATTATAAACAACATGACCGGTCTTGTCCACTACAAAGGTTACCCTGCCAGGGATCGGTGAAATTTTTACCCCGAACATTTTTCTTACAGTATTGTCTTTGTCACTTAATAAGGTGAAGGGCAGTTTGTATTTATCTGCAAATTCCTTATGACTTTGAACCGACTGTGAGCTAATGCCAATTATCACCGCATCCGATTCATTAAACACGCTGTAATCGTCGCGGAAAGTACAGGCCTCTTTGGTGCAGCCGGGTGTTTCGTCCTTAGGGTAAAAATATATTACCAGCTTTTTCTTTCCAAGCACACTATTGATGTCGAACATATTACCGTTCTCATCGGGTAGTTTGAATTCCGGAACCTTTGCACCCGGCTTAAGTATCTGGGCGTTGCTGCATGCAGCAACAGATAGCAGTAAAGCCGGTGCCATGAGATATTTTAAATAATTTTTCATGATTTTTAAATTAAATGCTTTGAATTAAAACATATTTGGAACAGGATTGTTCGGTACGGACGTTTCTAATTTCAGGGACGTTGCGAATTATAGGGACGTTGCATGCAACGTCCCTACAGGCCACAATTGCAAATCGGCGGCATCCGGGAATTGTTCGGTACGGACGTTGCATGCAACGTCCGT
>DCFT01000169.1:0-10297 GCA_002319885.1 Bacteroidales bacterium UBA1797 | reverse complement strand
GGACGTTGCATGCAACGTCCGTACGTTAATTATGAATGATGGATAATGATGGATCTGATTATCTCGCGCTTTATATCTCTATCATCAAATACTAAACTGCCCGTAACACTTTACGGGCAGTAAGAATATTTGCTTCAATTATGGAGGTACAATGGATCATTCATCCTTCAGTATATCAACCAGTCTCACGCATAAAGCCTTGATTATCTGATAGCTTATAGTCCCAACAGCAACAATGAGGATCAGTAATGTAGCAAGAATGAATTCCCAGATCTGCAGATCATACTTATTTGCGCCTGCAGGCAGAACACGGTATACATAATAAGCAGCCGGCCAGGCAAGAAGAACAGAAATGAAGATCAGCCTGATGAACTCAGATGAAAGGGTCATATACAGACTGGTATGGGAGAATCCGAGTACTCTTCGGATGCCGACTTCCTTCATTTTTCGCTGTGTAAGGAACAGGATCAGTCCGAATAAGCCTATTGATGAAATTATGATTGTTATAATTGCAGTGAGTGTCATTATTTTTGAAAATCCTTTCCATGCCATGAGAGCATTCTCGTTTTGTGTAAGGAACTGCATATTCCTGAATTCAAATGCATCATTAGGGAAGAAATTCCGGAACTCGGTATTAACTATCTCCATGGCTTTCTTTTCCTGCCCGCTGGCATAATTCACCGCGTATACTCCATTATTAATTATAGAATCCTTGGCCAGCCGGTACAGATGAGGCTCAGTCGGATTATAAACAGAGAACACAACATAATCTTTAACCACACCGATCACTTCATAATCCTTTTTGAAGACTTTAATACGATGCCCTACAGGATCTTTCCATCCGAAAACTTTTGTAGCTGTTTCATTGATGAGGCATTTGTTCCGGTCTGCAGGAAATTCCCTTGAAAAGTTTCTTCCTTCCACCATCTTAAGATCAAATGTCGGCACGAAATCATAAGTTACATTACTGAACCTGACAAAAACTTTGTCATCAGGTTTGCCTCCTTCCCAGTTCAGATCATCGCCACCCGGCAGGATAAAGGGTATATAATCAGAAGCACACATATTCCTGATCTCAGAATGCTGCAACAGCTTCTGGCGCAATGGTTCCAGCGATCCTTTCTGATCAGTAACGATGTTGGCAAACATAACGGTTTCGGAGTTGAATCCCAGGTCTTTCTTTAACATGAACTGTGTCTGCCTGTAGATGATGAAGCCAACAATCAGCATAAAAATGGAAATACTGAACTGAATGGTGACAAGGGTTTTCTTCAGGCTTATTCCGTTCGTCTTTTCAGAAATGAATTTTTGTTTGAGCGCTGCAACTGGATTATATGAAGAGATAACATACGCCGGGTGTAATCCGGAGAGTAGTCCTGTAACAAGTGTTACTATAAAGATCACGAGGAGTAATCTCCAGTTCTCAAATGTATGGGAAAATGTTTCACTCCCCAGCATATTATTCAGAGCCGGTATAACAAGCTGTGCAAGGAAAAGCCCGGTAATTGCAGCAATAAAGGTAAGTACAACTGATTCGGTCATGAACTGTTTCCATAAACGTTTCTTATTGAAACCGAGAGTTTTCTTGATCCCTATCTCGCGGAAACGTGTTGTGGCATTTGCTGTCTGCAGGTTGATGAAGTTGATAGAGGACAGGATAAGTATAAGAGCCGACAGAAATGATACCAGTCCGATGATAACATACATGCTTTTCTCAAAAAACGGGTCAATATAGAGCTTAGACATCGGACGCAGGTATGGGTGATGTTCTTTCCTGTAATCCTTTAATGCATTGTATATCTTAGTATCAACCGATGCTGCACTTGCGTTCGGTTTGAGAAGTACATAAGTGTAAAATGCATAGGACCAGTAATTGCTTTCATAATCCTGTTGTCCTGAAATTGCCTTGTAGGATATCATGGGTAATATGTAAACCGGACGCCAGCTTGATTTTATAGGTAGGTCCTCATAAACACCGGTTACATTGAAAACGACTTTATTCTCGCCATATACCTGTTTCCCAAGTGCATTACCGCCGGGAAACAGACGATCTGCAACTTCCTTTGACAGCACAATGGAAAAAGGCTGGACAAGCGCATTCGCCTGATCACCCTCAATAAATCTGAAGGTGAAAATATCAAATACAGACTGGTCAGCGAAGTAGCCAAAACGTGTCAGGAACTGATTTTTCTTGTCAACCGACAGAAAAACACCGCTTTTATTATTATCTCCTACATCGTGGATAAGTGCAATTTTCTCTATTTCAGGAAGATCAACCAGGTCTTTCCGGCTCAGAGCAGCAGTGACACTCCAGGTATGTTTCACAGTGTTCTCCTTCTGGTCCATGAAAAGCTGGAGTCTGTAGATACGGTCATACTTTGTATTTTGCTTATCGTGGTTGAACTGATCGGATATAAAGGTGCTGAGCAATACGAAGGCGGCAAACCCGACTGCAAGGTTTGTGAGGATGATAAAATACAAAACTTTGTCCCTGGTGATCCGCCTCAGAAGAATATATATCGATTGTCTGATCATGACTCTGTTTATTAAGGGTGAATAGGCTGGTTTTGTTTTACACTACTTTGCTGATCGATTCAAATACTTTTTCAGATCTTTCCATCACAAGCTGCCCGTCGAAAAGACTAACGATCCTGTGAGCTCTCTCTGCATGGTTGAGTGAGTGGGTAACCATAATTATTGTTGTTCCTGCAGCATTCATCTCCTCCAGGAGCTGCATCACCTGTTCACCATTACTGGAATCAAGGTTTCCTGTCGGTTCGTCAGCAAGGATCAGTTTTGGTGAAGTGATAAGGGCACGCGCAATTGCAGCCCTTTGTTGCTGACCTCCTGAAAGCTGCCTTGGGAAATGACTCCTCCGGTGTCCGATCCGCATCTGATCGAGGATCTCTTCAACCCGTACCTTACGCTTTGCCGGCTGAACCTTCATAGCAATGAGTGGGAGTTCAACATTCTCAAAAATAGTGAGTTCATCAATCAGGTTAAAGCTCTGGAAAATGAATCCAATGTTTCCTTTACGCAGGTTCGTCCTTTGGTTCTCACCGAAACCCGATACATCGACACCTTCGAAAAAATATTCCCCCGAATCGGAATTATCCAGAAGACCCAGAATATTAAGAAGTGTTGACTTTCCGCAACCCGAAGGTCCCATTATAGCTACAAATTCGCCTTTACTGACGTTAAAATTAACATCATGAAGCGCTGTCGTTTCAACCATTTCGGTCCGGAAGATTTTGGATAGATTGACTGTTCGTATCATAAATTTATTTTTCAATATATAGGCCAAGTTCGTGCCAAAGTATTACTTTACTGATAATCAGTGATATGTAAAATCAGGACTCCTTCTCAGGTAAAATTTTTTGACATGATTTCATAAAAATATTTTACATTTAATAATTATTTTATATGAGTATCGGTAATCACACATAAAAACCCATTGATTTTCTTCGTTTACCCCAACCCCAAGGGGAGCGAAGAAAATCAATTTACTCTCCCCTCGCCTTCGCGTAGCCGCTACGGCAGAGCAAGGTTGGGGCTGGGGTAAATAAATTGATTTTCAAGCGATTTGTAAAAAAGTATTCGTCATTCCTGATACTCATTTTATTTTAAACTGAAATGAAGAAAAACAAACTTCTTATTGTCGACGATAATAAACCTCTGCTGAATGCTCTGAGACTATTGCTTAAAGAGGAATTTGAGGTTATCAGAACAATCTCCGGGCCAAATCAGCTTTATGGCGAGCTGGAAAAAGGCGACCTCGATGTAGTGCTGCTTGACATGAATTTCAAAGCAGGAGTAAATACCGGAAATGAAGGCTTATTCTGGTTGAAGGAGATTAAGAAGAAAAATCCTCTGGTTGAAGTTGTGATGATCACTGCCTATGGCGATGTGGAGCTGGCAGTAAAATCACTTAAGGAAGGTGCGGCAGATTTTGTATTAAAGCCGTGGGATAATGACAAATTAAAAGCCACCCTTGAAGCAGCAGCCAGATTGAGGAATTCGAATCTTGAGATATCCGATCTGCGATCGAGAGAAAAACTGTTTAAACAGGATGCCAACCGGTCCACAGGACTTATCACCGGTAAATCAGCTGTTATGAAGGAGATAATGAACCTGGTGGATAAAATTGCCGTCACCGATGCCAGCGTTCTCATTACAGGAGAGAATGGAACAGGTAAGGAGATTATTGCCCGTGAGATACATAACAGATCGAAGCGCTGTGGTGAGCTTTTTGTGCTGGTAGATCTCAACTCGCTGTCTGAATCACTGTTTGAAAGCGAGCTTTACGGACATAAAAAGGGTTCATTCACGAATGCCTGGGAGGATAAGACCGGCAGATTCACAATGGCCGACAGAGGCACATTATTCCTCGATGAGATAGGAAATATCCCTGTAAGTCTTCAGGCGAAGATCTTAACGGTACTGCAGACCCGTAATGTTACACCGGTGGGTTCGGTGAAGGAAATACCTGTCGATTTCAGACTGATAAGCGCTACCAATAAAAATCTTTCAGTGATGGTAGCTCAGAATCAGTTCAGGCAGGACCTTCTCTTCAGAATGAATACGATACAGATCCATCTTCCTCCGCTCAGGGAAAGAACCGAAGATATTGAAGATCTTGCTTTGCATTACCTGAAGGTATATGGAAAGAAGTACGATAAGCCGGGCCTCGGACTGGCAGATGATGCAGTTGACAAATTAAGAAGAAATCCATGGTACGGAAATATCAGGGAGTTACAGCATACCATGGAGAAAGCAGTTATCCTGTCGGAGGGTGACAGGCTGCATGCATCAGACTTTATTCTGATGGACAGTGACGTTGCTCCGCAGAATCAGACAGAGACTCTTGAGGATATGGAGAGAAAGATGATAATCAGTACATTGAAGAAGAATAATTTTAACCAGGGGCTCTCAGCTGATCAGCTTGGCATCACCAGACAGACCCTCTACAATAAAATTAAGAAATATGGTATCTGAAAAACTTCTTAATTACCGTGCCGGAATTTTCCTGCTGGTACTGAATATTATTTCATTTACGGCTGCAGGAATTATGATCGCCGGCGGACATTATCTTGCTGCCTCCTTGTTTGTGATTGCAGGCGCTATAATTATACTGCTGCTTATAAGGATCTACAACGCTACAAACGAGACAATTACTTTCTTCTTTGATTCTCTGCGCAATGACGATACGACACTTCATTTCGCAACAAATTTCAGAAACAGGACTCTCTCGAGGCTATATGAAAGCATGAACAAACTGAACAGCCATTTTCAGGAAATCAGGATCAGAAATGAATATAACGAATCGTATTACAGGACATTAATTCAGCACGCCTCAACAGGCATGATAGTACTCGACAATAACAACAAGGTTGAGCTGATAAACAAAGCTGCCTGCCAGTACGCAGGATTCTCCCCCGAATCAACAAATCTGAATTCACTCATGATAAAGCATCCTGCCTTTTATGAAGCCGTTTGTAATCTTAAGCCGGGGGAGAATGTGACATACAGAAACCTGATTTCGAATAACCTTCAGATACTTGTGTTCAGGGCATCCATGATAAAGAGGAAAGATGCAGAGCTCAAGCTTGTTTCCATTCAGGACATCAGGCATGAACTGGAGTTCAGGGAACTCGATTCATACCGGAAACTGATCAGCGTGCTGACACACGAGATCATGAATCTGCTCTCACCACTCACCACAGTTTCAAAGGAGCTCTATTCAATGTTTCGTGCCAACGATAAACCAAAAATGCTGTCGCAGCTCGACGACGGAGCGATTAAGACAGCTGTCACCGGCCTGCAGCTCATAAATGACCAGAGTAACGGACTCCTTAATTTTGTTAATAATTACCGGAAGATCTCAAAGCTCCCGCAACCGGAATTTGCAACATTTGATGTTGACGAATGGGTCGAACAGCTGAAAATAGCATTCTCAGGGAAGATGAGAGAGAATAATATCGGCTTCACGATAACTGCAGACAGGTCGTTGAAGAATATCATAGCCGATAAAAAGCTGCTTAACCAGGTTATGATAAATCTTATAAACAATGCAATTGAAGCTCTCCTGGAAACAAACAACGACAGGCAGATAAACATCAGGATGCTGAGAACACCTCAGAACAATGTGATCATAAAGATTATCAATAACGGGCCGCTGATCCCTCCTTCACTTCTTGAAAAGATCTTTGTCCCGTTCTTTACCACAAAAAAGAGCGGGTCGGGTATCGGACTGAGTATCTCACAGGAGATAATGAAATTGCACAACGGGTCGATTACAGCAGTTTCTTCTGAAGAGAGTAAAACTTCTTTTATTGTTGAATTCTGAAGGGCGGATGACAGGTGGCAACCCCCATTGCCGTCAACTTAAGCATTGGGGATGAATGAGATGCTGCATAAAAAAGTTTCCCCTCCTTTTGAAGCTAATCTTTAATCACATTTTTTTCTCAATCACTAATTGGTAGAAAAAGGCAGTGCCTCAAAATATTATTAGAAATAGATACCTTCGCACTATTCGATTAGGTATCAGGGAAAAGAATGTGTAAATTAAATTCCGGTATAATGATTGGGAGATCCCTCAACTCATCCACATCATAACCATTGCTTTAGAATTATGCCCAAGGGTGGATGATTTTCGGGATGACAATGTTTCTTGTGTGTATTGGGGGAAGGTTCAAAAGGAGAGCCTGACACGCTTCGGCGGGGGAAAATGTATCAGGCACAAATTCATTACTTTACATTCTGTTTTGTACTAAACTCTCTAAGATTTCATATGGCCTCGGATTATTTAGTTGATACGCGGTGCTGGGAATTAAGAGTACAGAGCCAAAGGTAAGTGGGTTTCGTAAAAAGTTCAAGATCCACCTAATCCGGTAATTTGTCTGAGTTTTTTACCTTCCTGGGTTTCAAATGCCACCAAATCTTTTTTGGAAATAGATTAACATTTTTGAGGCTGCCCTTTTCTGGTTCGTTTTTTGGGCAAGCAAAAAATGAACAAAAATTTTTGCATCAAGGCAAAGAAAGTAAAAACTGGAATTCTGCTGAAAATTCACTTTATTTGATTATAAAATTCGTAATATGAAAATCCATCACCTAAGCTCCGGATCAGTAATCATTTTTTGTTTTTTAATCCTTACAACATTGTCATTATCAGAAAAAGCAAGCGCCCAGGATAAAAACTGGACTCACTTCCGTGGCAGCAGCCTTGATGGAATAGCGGAAGCAAAGGACATTCCCCTGGTATGGAATGATTCTGTTATCAAATGGAAAACAAAAATTCATGATGAAGGTTATTCCTCGCCTGTTGTTTATGACAATCAGATCTGGGTTACCACGGCAACAGCTGATGGCAAAGAGCTATATGCTGTTTGTACCGATTTTCAGACCGGCAAGATTATTTACGATATAAAAGTTTTTACTCCCGATGAGATCGAGGGCAAACACTCTCTGAATACCTACGCCTCTCCTACTCCCTGCATCGAAAAAGGCTTTGTATATGTTCATTACGGAAGTATGGGGACTGCCTGTATTAATACCACAAATGGTTCGGTTGTATGGAAACGCTCAGATCTCAAATGTAAGCATGTCCAGGGCCCGGCTTCGTCGCCAATACTCTATAAAAACCTGCTTATACTTCATTTCGAAGGTACCGATACCAGGTTTATCGTTGCCCTCGATAAATCTGACGGGAAGACTGTCTGGAGGACCAGCAGGCCTGAAGAACTCTATAAACCGTTAGCACCTATAGGACGCAAGGCATACATAACCCCGCTAATAATGAATGTTGAAGGACGCGACTTGCTGATATCTAATGGTTCCGCTGTCTGTA
Organism: Bacteroidales bacterium UBA1797; assembly: GCA_002319885.1. Lineage (GTDB taxonomy): Bacteria > Bacteroidota > Bacteroidia > Bacteroidales > VadinHA17 > LD21. The sequence goes on along the minus strand of DCFT01000169.1, from coordinate 2,451 downwards.
TAGCCTACGATCCAAACGACGGTAAGGAAATATGGAGAGTTGTTGACGGCGCCGAATCGACCATAGCAATGCCCATTACTGAAAACGGTATTGTTTACTGGTATACAGGATTTTCTGTGGGTGATGATGGCAATAAGTATACTGAACTGATTGCTGTCAACCCAAAAGGGAAAGGTGATATTACCAATACAAATATACTCTGGAAGAAACGTGAAGAACTATCAAGAAACCAGAGTCTGACGCCAGTTATAGAAGACGGATTGATATACACAGTTAATACCAGGAATATCATGATGTGTATTGATGCATCTGCCGGAAAAGAAATTTGGTCGAAGCATGTTACCGCAAATTATGACTCTTCGCCGGTTTATATAAACGGGAATATCTTCTTTTTCTCCGTGAAAGGTGATGTCCTGGTAATTAAAGCAGGACGTAAATACGAGCCTGTGGCTAAGAGTCAGATGGATTCAGGGATCTGGGCTACCCCGGCTGTTTTAAGGAACTCTGTAATACTAAGGACGCAGAAATATCTTTACAGGATTGGAAGGTGACCCCCTGCCGACTCTTCGACTTAAATACCGTTTAATAAGCCAGGTGGCTGGGGCCGTTGAAAAAGTACTCTGTGAAACTCTGTGCCACCTCTGTGTCCTCTGTGTAAGTTCTTAACTTTTTGTTAGACAGACCTGCCTGACGGTAGGCAGGGATTCACAGAGAATGCACAATTTGTCCCTCAAAGCGGAAGAGTCACACAGAGAAAGATAAGGTAGAAGCTTCAACTTTTTTAACAGTCCCTATTCATATTTAGCCGCTACATGACTTAAAAAAAATATTAGCTAACACCGGATTTGCTAGCATCTGATAATCTGTGAGATATTAAATGCTTTTATTAGTAGCGTCAACGAGTAATCCCGATTTGGTTTAATGTTAATCGGTAATTGCCGATACTCAGCATACGTTATTTGATTCCAGGTAAACCGGTATTGCATATTTGGAAAATTCATCAAACAATACCCTTCCATTAATGAGTCTTGACAGGGCTTCTGCTTCGAATCTTGCTCCGGTAAGTGCTCTGTGCGGTTTTGGTTCGGATGGTAATCCGACATAATTCATTATTAAATCACTATTCAGATTTGAGAATCCATGTTTTATAGGAGGCCTGATATTTCTTTTTAGAAAATGAGCATAGACAATTGAATGCTGATCAACTTTTCTTTTTCCAAGACGAAAGCTTAATCCGCATCTTCCTGAACTTTCGTTAAGGAAGCTTATATCAAAGTCGACATTCTGCCCTGCAATTGTCTTATCTTCTATCTGATCTGTCCAGATAATGAACCTGGACAATAATTCCTCTTGTGTAAAAATTGTCGGATCCTGAATTTCACTAAGAGTTAATCCATTTATTTCTAATGCTTTCTTATCTGTTTCAGCCCCATCCCAGATCTGACATCTTTCATTAAAATAATTTCCCGGACAATCAAAATCAAGGGCTCCAACCTCAACTATAGAATGACGCCTGGGATCGGGGCCGGTAGTCTCTATATCTAATACTATCATAAAATCTGTTATTTATGCAAATTTAAATGCTTCAGGAACATGAAGCTAACAATTTTTTCACTCATTTGGATGTGCCGTCATTTGATTCGCGTCATTCTATCGTCTGTGAATGTGCTCCCTCCTTCGGCATGGCTTCGGAGTACAAATCTATTGAATGGAAAACGAAGAACTTACACAGAGAGACACAGAGAAGCTCAGAGAAGCTCAGAGTGACAGTGAAAACCATTCCCCTACCGGGAGGGTCGCATCTTAATGGGAGCTATCGGGAAGGGGTGGGTTTTGATTGCTTAAATATATTCCGTTCGTAATACCGCAAGTTGAGGAGTGAGGCATGTGGCTTCAGGCGTGTGGCATATGGGGTGAGGCGTGTGTCAACCCTACAGCATGATAATCAGCTTCAAGATCTCCTCCCTGCTTTTTCCAAGCTTGTCGCTTAGGATTGCCAGCATAGCATTTTCTTCCCCTACTTCAAAATCCAGATCTTTGTGAGAAAGACTCTTATACATTTTAAGGAGTTTTTCTTTTCTGGTCTTCCAGTTTGCTCCTTTTTCCGGTTTCATGGCCTGTTTAAGTTAAGTTCTTTAATTTAAAGACCTTTGTACATAATACGTGAACTACCATGGAATGTTGCTGATTTCATAAGACTTTTGACGAACATGTGTTTGGCTGTGATGAATGATGCGGAGTCTTCACTGACTTCCGTCTCTGCTTCAGACCGTCATTCTTTAACTATACTTCGTACTTCGCCATCCGTAGCTGAAAGCGAAGGAAGCTGTCGTACGTCTATGAAAAAAAGGAGTGAGGCAGCCTCAAAAGAAGAAATCAATTAACCACAAAGAGCACAAAGTAAATTCACAAAGGGCACTAAGTCCCGTCCCGATAACTTTCGGTAGCTAT
>DCFT01000003.1:3212-4221 GCA_002319885.1 Bacteroidales bacterium UBA1797 | reverse complement strand
AGACGTGTTTCATAGTCGGGCCTCTGAAGATCAGCCTGGAGGCCCCACTTAAATCTTGAAAGAAGCCTTTGTTCCATGCCCTGCAATTCCACAGGAGGTCTGTCGCAAGTGAGAATAAGTTGTTTTCCCGATTGGTGCAGGTGATTAAAAATATGGAAAAAAGTATCCTGTGTTTTCTCTTTTCCTGCAAATTCATGCACGTCATCCAGGATCAGAACATCGATCATCTGGTAAAAATGAAGGAAGTCATTTTTGTTATTGTTCCTGACTGACTCAACAAACTGGGTCTGAAATTTATTTGCGTTTACATACAGTACAGTTTTGTCGGGATGTTTCTCCTTAACGAGTATCCCGATAGCCTGACCCAGATGAGTCTTGCCAAGACCAGAATCACCATATATCATCAGGGGGTTGAAAGCTGTTCCTCCCGGGTTATTACCAACTGCTATACCCGCTGATCTGGCCAACCTGTTGCATTCACCTTCTACATAATTGTTAAAATTGTAATCAGGATTCAGTTTTGGGTCGAAGTGAACTTTTTTAATACCGGGAATTACGAATGGGTTTTTTATTGATGGCTGTGTAACATCAAATGGCACCTGAACGGGTTTATTATTCAGATCAGTTTTGTTTCTTGAGGGATACCTTACAGTATATGGTTTACCATCTGAATAATTGGTATTCTCCATAACAACGTTATATTCAAGCTTGGCGTCAGTTCCAATTTCCCGCCTGAGAGTTTTTCTCAGAATATCAATGTATTGTTCTTCGAGATATTCATAAAAAAACGGGCTGGGCACCTGGATAGTAAGTACATTGTTCTCCAGTTTTAAGGGAATTATCGGTTCAAACCAGGTCTTGTAACTGATGGATGGAATTATGTCTCTTATTATTTGCAGACAATTATTCCAAACGTCATTATGTGACTTATTCATGAATATAGGTTTTTTAAAAAATTCAAGGTTAGAATCAAGCCGATTCACTTAGCAATATTTGTAAAAAAAAAACT
>DCFT01000003.1:0-2920 GCA_002319885.1 Bacteroidales bacterium UBA1797 | reverse complement strand
TTTTTAACCATCAGCAACTTATAAATGAATTTTTTTTTGTTTTATTTAAGATGCAGATTATCAGATAGATATTGATATTATACTTTTTTTATTGGTGTAGTACAATTCATTATGAATTCTTACTCAAAATTCAACAATAACTGAATAAAATGAGGACTTTTTTGCCCTTGATTAAGAATGATTTTTTAAGATCAAGATTATCTGAATTTTATCATCAAATTATTTAGATGGTGTATTCTTTTTACCAAAGATAGAAAAATGAACATATCTCTTTGGATTGGCTTTCATATCCTTTAAAAGTTGGTTTAAGCTCTCCAGACTACCCGAGAGATTTGTATATAAAGTGTCATTGGTAAGAAATTGACCAGCACTTCCTTTGCCTTTGTTAAGGTTATCCATGAGTGCAGTGGCTTTCACAAGACTTGCTTTCAAATTGGATACTGCTCCGGAAATGTCGGAAACAGCCAGTGTATCAGAAATTGTTTCGAGATTGGTGAATGTCTTGTTCATCTTGCCTGAATTATCTGATAACATCTGGGTGAATTTATTTATATTATCAATTGTAGCAGCCAGCTCTTTCTCTTTTGAACCTAAAGCCTTGTCGATACTGGCCGATGTACTGTTCAGGTGGGTGAAGGTTCCACGTAGCTCTCTTCTGAACTCAGGATTCATTATATCGCCTACTGAACTGATCACAGAATCGAGCACGACAATCAGATTTGATAATTTTTCCTTAACAGGTATAATTTCAGTATTGATTTTATCTGTAAGTGATTCAGCAAGCCTTCCGGGGATTGTATCACCCTCAGAATATGTTCCTGGTCCATTGCCATAAACAAACTGAACTTTCATTCCCCCCAACAGAGAAACAGGGACTATTTCGGCAACCGTGTTCTTTGGAATTCTAAAGTTCTTATTTACTGAGAATTCCACTAACAGCCGGCCACTCTCTGCATTTATGAAATCTATAGATCTGACAACCCCGACTTTAAATCCATTTACTTCAACAGGACTCGATTCAGCAAGCCCGCCGACTTTATCGTATACCGTATAATAAATGGCTGTGCTATTTAATAAATCTTTTCCTTTAAGAAAATTATAGAGCCATATAAAAACTATAATAGTTATTAATGCTGTTGCTCCAACTTTAACTTCATTCGAGATTTTTTTCATCTAATTGTCTTTTTGCGTTTTTCTTTTTTGTTCCAAAGCTTGTTGTAAAGGTAATATTTTGTTGTCTTTAACTGCTATTACGAAGGCATCGGGATAATATACTTCTATTTTCTTTCTGTAATTAACGGCATCAGAAAAATCTTCAAAACTTCCGGCTGCGTATTTAAATATTGACTGCGCATTTATTTCTGTAATATCATCCAGTCCATTAAAATTCGAGGGTTTTATTTCAGTTCTGGATGCAGAGGATGAGACCTGAACCATGAAGTATATTTCATTGGATTTTAAATCAGAACTTGAGGTAGTATCGGGTTTCTGATCTGAATAGTTAGTTTTTTCCAGGGAAATACCACTTTTGTTGTCAATCTCATTTATATATTCTTTGCAGGCCCTGTAAATTGATGATGACAGATAATCCTGACCTTCCTTCGAGTTAAGGTATTGCTCTTCAGATGGATTAGTGATAAAACCTGTTTCTACGAGTACACTTGGCATAGCTGTTTTGTACAGAACCCAGAACCCGGCTTGTTTTACATCACGATCATACCGGTTGACTCTTTCCCTGAATTGTTTTTGAATTTTTGTTGCCAGATCCGTGCTTTGTTCCTGAACCACTTTCTGGGTTAATGAGAACATTATAAACGATTCGGATGATTTGGGGTCAAAACCTTCATATTTTGTTGAATAATCATCTTCGAGTAACATAACAGCGTTTTCTTTCATAGCAACCTCAAGATTTGCCTGATCCTTAGCTGTTCCCATTATCCATGTCTCTGCACCCTTGACTGACCTGGAACCAGTTGAGTTCGTATGGATAGAGATGAATAGGTCGGCATTGACCTTATTCGCTATCTTTGGTCTGTCTATCAGCTCAACTGTCGAATCACTCTTCCTGGTATAGATCACAGTTACATTCTTGATATTCTGTTCAATATATTCACCTGTTTTAAGAGCAATCGCCAGGTTGATATCCTTTTCCCTGCTCATGGCACCTATTGCGCCAGGATCTTTTCCTCCGTGTCCGGGATCAATCACAATAACCCAGTTTTTTACGCTCTTTATTCCATCAGCCGACGATGATAAAACAGGAGTGGCAGTAAAAAGAAGAAAGATTAGTGTTACAAATATATTAAAGGTATGATGTTTGCCGTTTTTAATTCCTGTACTCATTTTTCGTTAATTTTTTTAATTAGTTTTGCGCAGGCATCCCGGTATCACACAAAAACTTTACAAAAATAGTATTTAAGTTGTATTTTTTTAAAGAAAAGCGGTTAGTTATATTGATCCTTCTATTGGTCCAATCTTTTACACTGTTCGCACAGGAAAGTAAACCGGTTGTTGATACATTGGCTGTAAAGAAAGATTCAGTCACATTGGATACCGGTCAGGTGAAAATGCTCAGTGCTTCAAAAAGTGCTATCGAATCAAAACTTACATACAAAGCGGCGGAAGTTATTAAAAGAGACATTATTAATAAGCAGTTTATTCTTGTAAAAAGTGCTGTAATAGACTATGAGGACCTTGAAATCAAAGCCGATTCGATCGTAATAAATATGAAGACAAACGAATTATATGCAGTTGGCAGGAGGGATACAACAGGCAAAATAATCGGTAAACCGGCTTTTAAACAAGGCAGTAATGAGTTTGAATCAGATGAACTTACTTATAATTTTAAAACCCGCAAATCTTTTGTTAAAAACATTATAACAAAGCAGGATGCAGGTCTTTTGCATAGTGCTTATGCAAA